>NZ_JAKFCQ010000193.1:0-17512 GCF_036676585.1 Robertmurraya sp. | reverse complement strand
CTAATAACCATTACGTTCTCGATGATTTCAAATTTAGGTTTCTGAGGGGAAATATTGTTTTTTTGCAAAGTTTTTTTACTACTTGTTTAAAAAAATCTACATCCCAATGTTTTTCTCCAAAAATCACCCCTTGTTATTAACTTTTCTACTTATATCTATCTTGATCCAAATATTACCTTCTTCAACTCCCTCGCCCCGTTTGTTCCATAAGGATGTTTACGAGGGCCGATCGATTAGTGTTAATAGAAGTTTTGCGTAGTACATAAACGAAAAGAAAAACGCCTCAACCCATTGATGCCAATAGGTTAAGACGCATTCTATTAAATCAACAAGTAGTGTTAAAAGGTTACATGCGATCTACTGATGTAAAAGTAGAATAGTTATATAATATAATTTAAAGCTGAGTCAAAAAAGTGTTATCACAGAAGAAAAAGGATAGATGACCAGGATTTCCTGTTCTCATCTATCCTTTTTTATATCCAATAACCTCATTTAGTAAGCAAACATATTAATTGTTGTTAAACTAAAGCCCCCGTTAGCTTAAGTGAATTTCTTCACAGAGGAGAAGCTAAAACTTATCGTAATGATAAAGGAAGAACTTAACTTACCTAAGGGAAAAGGACAGCTAAACTTCACCAAGATTGAAGAAGTACAAAACAAGGAAGAAGCGAACCGTCTTCTCACTAATGGTAGAAAGGAAAAAAAGGAATACGTCTAATAGAAAAGGCTAATAATATCCGAAGAAGTATTTGATACGAAACGTTGAAGGAAGGTGTGAATTTTTAGAGTAAGACAGTTATATTAACCTTAGAATGGATAATGGTTATTATCCCTTGGTTTTCATTCTTCTTTCTAAAAAAAGAAACAATAAGGCATTATACACCTGTTGGATTCTTTACATTGTTCCTTATGGCACTTTATCACGAATTAGCATACACACAAAAATGGTGGAAGATTGCACATCCTTTGGTTCCACAAACTATTTTTTATGAAGCATTTGCAATAGGTCCATTCTTTATAGGAACTATATGGATATTCCACTTAACATACGGTAAGTTTTGGCTATATTTAATTGCGAACGTGATTACTGATGCAATTTTTATGTTTCTCATGAGTCCAATCTTTGTGAAAATAGGCTTTTATAAATGGGTAAACCAAACACCTTTTGAAAGATATATTCATTTCATAATCATTGCAGTTGTTATATACGGATACCATACATGGCAAAGAAAAGGTATGAAAATAGAAGGTGTTGCGAATCAAAAATATTAGATGGTGTTTCATTGTTACATTAATTAAAGTAGTCTATTTGGTCTTATCTACATGAAGTAGCACCTGCATAACCTGTTAACCCAAGTAATGACATAACGTGCATATAAACCATCATAAATGTATCCGTAAATAAAGCAGGGGCATTTAGGTTAATATCTTCTTCTACTGAAAATCCCTTTGGGATAAGGAAATTCTCTTTATTTAAAAACTCTGTTATTTGTACGATATGAGATTTTCCGATACTAAGGGCAAATTCAAGAACTTCTTTAATATCTTCATCTTTTGCCTTTTCAATTGAATGAGTGAGAATACAAATTGACAATGTATCGTTTATGTATTGTGTCCCAAGATTTGCTATTTCTGCTGAAATTAGTTCCACGTTATGATTAATGCTTTCCATTCGGCAACCTCCTGATAATATCCGTCCTGGTTATCCACTAAAATTCATCTAAACAAAAAAGAACCCTTAGCCTTCGAGAATTAATACACCGACTCAAATTGATTTTGAAGATAAACAAAGTTAATTACCAGGATGGTTTGGAAAGAAAAGACCTTTAAACGTTATAGAAATTAGCGGTATGAGTTTTAACATGATAAAAGATGTAACTAAGGTGGTATTAGAAATTGGTTTCGGACAAGTATGCCAAACAAAAGAAATTCAAAAGTATTTCCAAAGAGGGAAAAAGATTTGTGAAAACCATTTCGGTACTTTTAGCGGAGTATTAACCAAAGAAGAATTGTCTTCACTAAAATCATGGGTTTCTGAAGTAACGAGTTCCACTGTTCCGCCTTATTCAGATAAATTAATGTTGAATCATATAGTCATATTGGTTTCGGCAGCAGTTGGATATTACGGTGCTGGTTTAGCCGTTTCTCAAAGAAGAACCGTATTTTATTAATAGTTCTGCACCGTCTTCTGCATATAAACCAACTTCAGCCATAAATCTTGTGTACTCAAAAGCCAAAACAAGGGTTCAAATATTTTTCACTTAAAGGGGATATTCTACAAGTTCAAAGTTGAATTGATTACTACCTCTATAAAATGAAATTATGAGAATAATAGGAGACCGCTCTATCAAATTTATGATGAGAGCGGTCTTTTAATTTATTTCTATTGGTATCAGTAAAGCAGCCCCTCTATTCCCAAGTCGCACCTCCTGAGCATCATAATAAAATAATACTTATATTTAATTCCATAAAACTCCCCTTTTGTTGAATAAGGATGTTTGCTACGTCCAATTAGTGTTAATAGAAGTTCTGTAACTTTATTAATTAGATAGGAATGTTCAATAAGGTTTTATCTAGTAGTAAAACTCCTTCATCCGATAAATTATTTATTTCCAAATTAGGTATTCCTTGATAATATTTCTTTTGCATTATAGAAAATGGATTAACCATAGGTTTCTCTTTACCTGATATTAAGTCCTTGTACCTTGTTACGCCACCATCTAATTCACGACAGTCTTCAGGTTTGGGGAAACATCATAAGAACGAGTGTTTCTGGAAATGGAACTGGAGGGTGAGTCCTCCCTCCCTTTTGATGATTTCCTGTACTGCTTATATGCTTTTCACTAGCAAAAAGAGATGTGAATGACCTCGTGAAAAACCAAAATAACCGAACATTGTTTGGTTATTTTGGTTTTTCCATTAAAGAATTTCACAATAAAAACAGAATCTATATTCACCCTTAAGTAAAAGTAATTGGCAGTTTTTTTAAAGATCGAAAACCTGTAAGTTTTCGCCATTGTAGGTCAGGAGTAGCAATTTGAAGGTTGGACAATCGCTGTAAGAGTGTAAGAATAGCGATTTGTGCTTCTAATCGTGCTAATGAGGAACCTAAACAGAAATGAATACCATATCCAAAGGCAATATGAGGATTAGGATTCCTAGTTATATCAAGCACATTAGCATGGAAGAATTTTTTCGGATCTCGATTGGCAGCTCCCAAAAGGATATATACTTGTTCACCTTTTTTTATGGTCGTCCCATTAAATTCAATATCTTCTGATGCAAGGCGAGCTGTCATCTGGGTTGGGCTCTCATATCGTAAAAACTCCTCAACTGCCCTTTCAATTAGGGATGGTCTTTGCTTTAGCTCCACTAATTGCTCAGGGTGATTTAATAAGGAAAGGACCGAATTGCTAATGAGATTTACTGTTGTTTCATGTCCAGCAATAACAAGTAATATACAAGTTGAGAGTAATTCTTCTTCAGTTAACTTATCACCCTGCTGTCCCTCTTTAATTAACATGCTAATCAGATCATCTTGAGGGTTATGTTTCCGCTTTGTAATCAGCTCTCTAAAAAAAACTAGTAACTTTCTAATCGTATCGTTACCATTTGCTAATCCCATTCTCGTTCGAGTAAAATCTATTGTTTGAATTAAGGTTACAGCCCATTCTCTAAATTGATTCCGTTCATCGGCTGGAACTCCTAAAATTTTAGCTATAATTAGGCTGGCTAAAGGAAACGCATAATCTGAAACAACATCCATTCCTTTCTTAGTCTCTACCTCATTCAGTAGTTCATTAACTGTTTCTTTTATATAAGGACGATAAGCTTCAATAGCACTTGGATTAAATACATTACTTACGAGCATCCGTAACCGCTTATGGTCAGGCTCATTCTTAAAAAGCATCATGTCATTCTGTATATTTTTTAGATGCTCATACTTTTTTGATGTCTGTGGTAAAGGAATGCGATTTTTAAATCGGGTATCTTTAAGGATCGCTACTGCCTCTTCATATCCGGTTACATACCATCCTGGATATTTTACTGAATTCCCCCAGTAGATAGGATTAATGGACCGCAGCTTATCATAATAAGGATAAGGATTTCTTAAAAACTCAGGAGATGTAAGTGAAAATGATCTGGTTATCATTTCTTGTTCATTTAAAACATTCTTCATTTCATGCCCCCTACAAATTCAATGCTATGTACCATCCATTGATTCATCTTCCTGCCTCCATCTGATTGATTAATAATGTCATATCAATGTGATCCTTTACGATATTTTTAATGTTTTCATGTGTTATTTCATTAAATTTAGGGGTTATTCCTAATATAGGGACTCCACATAACTCTTCTATTAGTTTCGGGTTTGTTATTTCGGCAAGGTCAGGATGATCACTTATGCCGTTAATCACTATTCCCGCAATTCTAAGTCCCATACTTTTTGCGTATTGAACGGTTAAAAAAGTATGATTAATGGTACCTAGATTAGGTCGAGCTACAATAACAATTGGCAGCTCTAAAGCTTTTATTAAGTCACTAACTAAAAAATTTTCACCCAGTGGGACTGAAATGCCACCAGCACCTTCTACAATGAAATATTGGTGTTTTCCTCTAATCATTTCCCAATAATGCAGCACCTCTTCAATGCCAATGAGCTTCCCTTCCAACTTCCCAGCCACGTACGGAGCAAGTGGCTCCTTAAATTCAAAAGGGGTAATATCTTCATGAGAAAGATACGTTTGTGACATTTTCTTTAACAAACTTGTATCGCTTTCTGGATCATCCCGTGAAATACCACTTAATAATGGCTTAAATACGCCAACATCAAATCTTTTCTCTTTTAATACAGCAGCCAGTCCACAAGCTATAATGGTTTTCCCAACCCCTGTATCCGTGCCTGTTACAAAAAATCCGTTCATTTAATCATGTTCAACTCTTTTCCAATTAAATTAAAAGACTCTAACAAGTAATCTATTTCTCTTAAATTATGGTCAGCTGTGACGGTTAACCGAATACGACTTTCTCCTAATGCTACGGTTGGAGGGCGAATTGCTGGTGCATATATTCCCTTTTCCTGTAGTCTTTTTGCAAATATGACAGTCTTATGGGTATCACCAATGATTACAGGTAGAATCGGTGTATTGTCCCCTTTCACTGTAAAGCCCATATCTACTAAACTCGTTCTTACCTTTTTCACATTTGAAAGCAAGAGTTGGCGTTTTACTTTACTATGTTCAATAATCTCTATGGCTTTATATGAAGCTGCACAGATGGCTGGTGGAAGTGATGTTTGAAAGATAAACGTTCTAGCATGGTTTAATAAAAAGTCAATTAACACCTTCGATCCACAGACGAAACCCCCTTCAGTGCCAATGGCTTTGCTTAAGGTACCAATAATCACATCTGGATAAACACCGAAATATTCGCTAGTCCCCCTGCCGTTCTCTCCTAAAACACCCGTTGCGTGGGCATCATCAACAATCACGAAAGCATGATAGCATTTGGCAAGTGACATAATCTTATCAAGCGGCGCAATTGTCCCATCCATACTAAATACTCCATCAGTTACAATAAAACGTCGAAGACAAGATTCTGTTGCTTTTAGCTTTTCTTCAAGATCATCCATATCAATATGGTTATAAACCATGGTGTTGGCTTTTGATAGTCGGCAGCCATCAATAATACTCGCATGATTTAATTCATCACTTAAAATAACATCCCCTTTTTCTGGTAATGAGGATAGCACACCAACATTAGCTAAATAGCCGCTTGAAAACAGGAGGGCTGACTCTGTTCGCTTAAAGTTGGAAATTCTATCTTCAAGTTTTTGATGCCAATCAGTATGACCTGTAATTAACCTGGAACCACTACTTCCTACGCCAAACTCATGTAGGATCCTTTCTGCTGCATAAATCAATCGTTGATCATTCGCCAGCCCTAAATAATTATTGGATGCAAAGACGATTTGTTTCTGGCCATCAATAACCATCTTTGGAAGAGGGGCAGTATTCATCGTTCGTACCTTTCGATTCAAACCAGCCTCTTTCGTCTTGTCTAATCGATCACGTAACCATCCATCAAACATCAACAAATCTTACCCCAGTTGTTACTTCACTTATTGCTTCTTTCATGATCATAACCATGGCTCTCAGTTCTTCCCTTGTACTAACGAGCGGAGGCATAAACACAATGACATCACCCAATGGTCTTGTTAGCATACCTAGCTCTCTCATTTTTAGGGTAACCTGATAACCTACTCGTGTTTCAGCAGGAAAAGGCTCCTTTGTTTCCTTTGAGCGAACAAGCTCGATTCCACACATAAAACCAAGTTGTCTGATGTCTCCTACGTGTGGGAGTGAGTGCAGCTCATTAAGGAGTAAATGAAGGTCCTCTGAATGGTTAGCTACCTGTTCTACGATTTTTTCCGATTCAAACAATCGTAAATTTTCAAGTGCAACGGCACATCCCAGCTGATTTCCCGTATAAGAATGACCATGGAACAACGTTTTTAACTTATGATAGTCATCATAGAATGCCATGTAGATTTCCTCTGTTGTTAATGTAGCAGCAATGGGCAAATAGCCTCCTGTAATTCCTTTCCCGATTGCCATAATGTCTGGCTGGACACTTTCATGTTCACATGCAAACATTTTCCCGGTGCGGCCAAAACCCGTTGCCACTTCATCTACAATCAGTAAGACACTATATTTTGTACAAAGCTCACGTACACCAGTTAAAAAACCTTCTGGCATCATAATTATTCCTCCTGCTCCTTGGACAATCGATTCAATTGTAAGTGCAGCGATTTCTTGGTGATTTTCAATCAGTAACTGTTCAAGCGTACCTAAACATTCATCGCGGCACTGGGCCGGATCACCACCCTCAAAACGATATACGTAAGGAATGGGCGCCTTAAAACTCTCAAACATTAATGGGCCGTATACTTGATGGTATAGCGCAATGGAACCGACACTTACAGCACCAATCGTATCGCCATGGTAGCCATTATTCATAGAGATAAATTTTTGTTTTTCTGGCTTACCGGTGTTCTTCCAATATTGAAACGCCATCTTAAGAGCAATTTCCATCGCTTCTGCTCCACTATCAGAATAAAATACACGTGTCAGCTTTTCAGGACTTATTTCAATTAGTTTTTCAGCAAGCTCTGTTGCTGGCACATTGGTCATACCCAATAATGTTGAGTGCGCAATTTTTCCAAGTTGTTTTGTTATTGCGTCATCTAATTCCTTTTTTCTGTGTCCATGTACATTAAGCCAAACAGAAGAAAAGCCATCGTAATATTCCTTACCATCAATGTCTTTCACTTTAATTCCTTTTCCACTCTCAATAATCAAAGGATTTTCATCGTAATCTTTCATTTGCGTGAAAGGCAGCCAAAGATGCTTTTTACTTTTTTCAATTAATTCTTGAGTCATTTTCTTCCTCCCATTGAATGAAGACGGGCTGTTTCTCTAAGTAATGTATGTATGAATTCGGATCTTTTAAGCAATCAACAAAAAAGATTCGACAGCCTCTTTCATCTCCGTATTCTTTTAGCTTAGTAATCCGTTGATAGCCTATCCTTTTAGTTGCAACATACCCTGTTATGTATTCAGGATCATCTGACCAACATAATTCCGCGACAGTAGCCGGATGCTCACTCACCTTTGTTGCAAGCACTAGTGCCTCCTTAATTCTGGAGTTTTTAGGCATCTTGTAGTAGTCAGCCCATTTTTCAAAATTAGTGTCCAACCAGTCCATTCTAGAAACACGCACGCCTTTATCGTTCCGATCATCAAAACGTTCACCTGAATGAACATCAATCAATATAGCGCCTCTAATTCCTGAATATTCAGTCATATGTTGATAGGCTTTTTCGATAACCTGCCTTTCGATGCCAGCCTTCTCCAAAAGCTTTCTACATAATGCTTGTCCCATATCTACTGATTCCACTTCATTTGTCACAACCTGTAATGGCTTTATAAGTTTAATAGGCTCTTCAATCAATTCAAATTGAATCTGCATAAAATCCGGTTTTCCTCTTGAATGATGTAAACCTTTTTCCAGTAAATCATTCACTGCTTGTTTCATATGGCTATAGGTTGATAGTAGTTCCCCGCCAGATATATGCTTTCCCCCATGTTCGTGTGATCCTTTCTTGGCAGCTCTCATTCTAACGCTATAATACTTTCCCGCTTCCATACTATCTGTCCTCTTCCTCGTAATTTAATTACAATATTTCCAATGTTTTACCACACAACCTCATATGTTAACCTGATTAACAATAGGTTAACATATAGAATATTAATAGTGTTCATTTGTTCTGTCAATTAATTTGTGTCTATTATCTTAGGAAAATGCTAGTCCTTTCAGTTATTTCTGATTCAAATAAAATTTATTAAAGAGGGAGTCCCAAAATTTTGGGACTCCCTTTACGTTTAATCTATAATATTTAATCATGTATTGACCCTTCAAAAGTGCAAAAGGACTCATGAACCCAAGGGTTATTATCTAATTCAAACGTATAAATGATTTTCCTCTGTGATTTCCTTCTTTCACATCCCCTTAGCACAACAAACTTAGCGTCTCTCTCTAAACTACGTCCTTTATAAACTTCACAATCTGGGGTTTCTAGTGCCCCTTGTTTCCCGTAATGAATGTAAACACAAATTTCTATTTGACCATAAAGTATATATCAGCTTTTAAATAGAAAGCACCAGGCTTAATTGGTATATAAAGAATGAGATAAAACCCTCTAAATCGGAGCCAACTGAAACATTATTCCCAATTGGAAATTTTATTCTGCTTAACCAAGTCGGTTTTTCAGTTACTTTTATCGGATAAATCGAATAAATATATGAACCGAGAGTAACACTACACATAAAACTAATGTGGGGTATTAATGACATGAAACAGATTATTCTCTGGTCACTCTTGATATTGCCTTGGGCGTCCTTGTTTTTTTTGAAAATGGATACTGTACGCAGGTACATGCCGGTCGCTCTTTTTATGACCGTTATTCATACCTTGGCATATCAAGCGGCTTACCATTACGGATGGTGGAAAGAGACAGGTTCTAGTCTGTTCGGGTGGGATAAAGTCGTCCCGGTTCCTTGGGTATATGGAGCATATTTAGTTATAGTTATCTGGATATTCCGCTTTACTTTCGGGAAATTTTGGATTTATTTGACTGTCAATATACTTTTGGACGGGTTATTTATGTACATCGTTTATCCGGTATGGCAACGGATGGGGCTTGTTTCGAGTGAATCGACTTTGTCTACAATAGCTATTGTTGCTATGATGGTCGGTTTTGCGTTTATCATTTATCTGTATCAACTGTGGCAGGATGACGTGTTTAAACAGCCCAAAGCGAAACTCATAAATGACCAAGAACTGACTTAGCTTCCCCTTCATTTGAGAAGGAAAGCGAAGGAACCGAAGAGATGGAGATTTCCGAGTCGAAGACTTGTCCACGTTCACTTCACAATAGCGATAACCTTGCTCCACAGCCTGTACGAAGCAGTAGATTCCGCACATTCTTCATTGGTTTGGCCTGCACCTTGCTAGGCTTTTTTTTGCGAAGATGGCCGCGACTGTGATAATATCTCCTAGTGTTTCGAAGATAACAGTTCCCTCTTTCGCAACCCATCTCTCTCCAGATATCTCCATCGACCTTGTAGGGTGTATGCAAAAACTGTTCCACCTGTATGTGATCTAATTTATTAATATTGATTATAATCCTTGCAAAACATTTGTTATGCCAAGCTCCGCACATTTCTGCCGATAATTTCCTTCATATATATTAAAATAAGGACCACAATTAAAAGGGATGATAGACCAAACATCCCGTTGTAACTTGTTACACTGACTACACTACCAAGTAAGGGTCCACCAAGCGCCATTCCTAAATCCATAGAGTTGAGAGCCATTGCATTAGCTGTCCCTTTTTTATCAGCACTTACCTTCTTTATAGCCAATGCTTGAAATGAAGGTTGCATGACACTATAAGCAATACCATAAAGAATGGCTGCAACGAGTAATGTAAAAAGTTCATGTGTAAATGCTAACAAATTTAAACCAATGATACTACAAATACTTGCCGGATAAATTAAGTATTTATCTCCCTTCCGATCAAAAATCTTCCCAGAAATTGGTCTAATTAATACGATGACAACAGCAATAATTAAAAAGAAAAGAGGAACTTTGTCACTTAAATTCTTTTCTTCTCCTAAACCATTAAGAAAATTAACAATCCCTGAATAGGTACAATAAAATAGCATGACTAATAAGCATGGAATCATAGCTCGTTTATCAAACGCCAAATCTATCAGTGAATTTTTTTGATTAAAAGGTCTAGAGAATGCATGTTCGAATTTATTCTTAATAAACAATGCAAAAATAAATGAAAAAACTAATAGAATCATCGTAATAAAAAGGAGTATTTTAAAAGAAAAAGAATGCAAAATGGAAAGGGCAAACATGGGACCAAGAGTTGCCCCTAGACTTGTCGCCATTCCAAAATAGCCTATTCCTTCACCAAGCCGTTCATTTGGGATTAAGTTTGTCGCGAGTGTGGCAAGTAGAGTAGTCGTACATCCAAAGCCAATCCCTTCTAATATTCGTAATGTTATTAATAAAGGAATCGCTTCTTGGCTGTAACTAATCATAATAAAAGCGAGGGTAAAAAGTAGGACAAAACATAACACCTTTTTAATGTTTATTTTGTGAATGAAAATGCCAATTATCGGACGAGTTATGATGGCTGCCAACATAAAAGCTGTAGTCATAACACCTCCTAAAGTTGGATTGTGAGTAAATTCTGTAACAAACACAGAATATCCCCCAGTAAGCATATGTAGACAGAGATAAAATGAGACAGTTATTAAAATAATGAGGGTAAACTGCCTAGTCCATAATTTTGATGATGAATTCAATTTCAAAACCTTCTCTCATGATTATTGTTATTTTAACTTTACAAAACCCTTATAAATATGTCTAATATATATTTATTAGACATTAATACTTTAAAAGTATTAAAGAGGAGAGAAACTAAGTTGGAATTACGTCATTTGAAATATTTCAAGACAGTTGCTGAAGAATTGCATTTTGGCAAAGCTGCAGCTAGATTAAAAATGGCACAGCCACCATTAAGTCAGCAAATTCGCCAATTGGAAGAAGAATTAGGAGTATCGCTTTTCCATCGAACGAAAAGAAATGTAGAATTAACAGAAGAAGGACAAGTATTTTTGGAAAATGTATATCAGATTTTTAATAATCTGGACGAAGCCATTGAAAAAGTAAGGATGGTGAATCGTGGAGAAATAGGAGAAATCGTTATTGGTTTCATAGCATCAGCAGCTTATGATATTCTACCAAACATTATGAAATGCTACAGAAAACAATACCCTGCAATTAAAGTAGTTTTAAAACAGTTAACCTCTGAAGAACAATTACATTCCTTACATGATGGAACCATTCAAATAGGGATAATCAGTGAACCTACTGAAAGTGAATCGGTTAATTATGAAATAATAAGACAAGAACCAATGGTTTTAGCCTTACCGAAAGAACATCCTTTAGCTTCCGATACTTCTCCAATAAATCTTGTTGATATAGCTAATGAGCCGTTTATTTTAACTGGCAGAGATGCAAATCCAAGACATTATGATGGGGTGATTAACAGTTGTTATTTGGCAGGGTTTAGCCCAAAGATCGTACAAGAGACAAAAGAAATGTCTAGTGTTATATCTTTAGTATCATCAGGAATTGGTGTAGCGATAGTACCAACTTCCATACAAATATTACTAAATAATGTGATTGTATACCGTGAAATTGAGAATATAACGTTTAATACTACTACAGCTCTAGCATGGGAGAGTGGGAATAGATCACCACTTGTAAAGGCATTTATTGAATTAACAAAAAACAAAGTCATTCCGTTATTTAAATAGAAGAAGGCTGATCTTCCTAAAAAGGTCGGCTTTCTTCTATAATTTGTGGAGGATTACACTTAAACAAACTCCCCGTTTGTACAATAACTTCAACAAAAAAGGGCATTAATCCTTCTGGATCAAAGCCCCCTTCAGTGTAAGTAAAATACTTCACAATTAAACCATTTTTAGATTCCACTAGAGAATTCTTTCTATCAATTCCCCTACTTGTTCTGCCATCACACGTGGCGGATGAGGCATCCCTTCCTTAAACCACCATTCAATCACTTCAACATAAGCAGCTGCTACAAACCGAAGAACAACCTCTTCACTTAATCCCTTATTTTTCCCTTCACCAGTATCTACTTCCCCCTTTAATAATTCTACAGAAAACTCAAGGAATTGAGCACGGAAAGAAAGTTCTCCTCCACCGACTAACATCGTTGAGAAAAACAAGTAGTTGCTTTCAAAATACTCAAAAAAGAATTGGCCACCGTTTATAAAATCCATATCTGACAACGATACACACAAATCTCTTAGGTTGTTAATGTGTTCCTCAATAAGTTTATCGAGTAGGTCGAATTTATCTAGGTAATGAAGATAGAACGTTCTCCTACTGACATCTGCTCTATCTGAAATTTCTTGTATAGTAATTCCGTCAAATTTTTTTTCACTCATTAGTTCCACAAAAGCCTTTTTTATCGCCTCTTTGGATTTTAATATTCTTCTGTCTACTTTATCCAAATGAATGTCCTCCTCGAAGTTTTTACACAATATATATGGATTTGTGTATTAATTCACGAATCAAGGTGAATTGACAATTGTACGCAATCTTTATTCATCCTATATTATACACAGATGTGAAATAACACAACAATCCCAACTTTTTTTGGTGTGTGATCAGAATCTAAATACCAAAACGGAGGTTAAGAAAATGGAGTATATAAAACTAGGTAATACGGGTTTGGATGTATCAAGACTTTGTCTTGGGTGTATGAGTTTTGGAACACCCGAACGAGGGTTTCCTGAATGGACATTAGATAAGGATTCAAGTCGTCTTATTATTATAAAAGCACTAGAGTCTGGCATCAATTTTTTCGATACAGCGAATTATTATTCAGAAGGAACAAGCGAAGAATTTATCGGAGAAATTTTAAAAGAATATGCAAACCGAGAGGAAATTGTACTGGCTACGAAAGTTTACTTTCCAATGTATCAAGGTCCAAACGGGAAAGGTCTCTCCCGTAAGGCAATCATGGCTGAAATCGATCAAAGCCTTAAACGCCTTGGAACAGATTATGTAGACCTTTATCAAATTCACCGTTGGGATTACAGTACCCCCATTGAGGAGACGATGGAAGCTTTACATGATGTCGTAAAGGCTGGGAAGGCACGATACATCGGGGCTTCTTCTATGTTCGCATGGCAGTTTTTAAAGGCAAACCATGTGGCAGAGAAAAACGGATGGACTCGTTTCGTATCCATGCAAAATCAAATAAACCTATTATACCGTGAAGAAGAGAGAGAAATGCTTCCACTTTGTAAGGAAGAAAAAATTGCAGTAATTCCATGGAGTCCACTTGCGGGTGGTAAATTAACACGTGATTGGGAAGAAACAACTGATCGTTCGGGAAATGATCCTGCTAAGGGTTCTTTTTACAGTAAAGATATTGACCGACCAATTGTGCAGAGAGTTGCTGAAATAGCAGAAAAGAAAGGTGTTTCCCGTGCCCAGATCGCTCTTGCATGGGTACTACAAAAAGAACCTGTTACCGCTCCTATTATTGGAGCTACAAAAATGTCCCACCTTGAAGATGCAGTCGCAGCTCTCTCAATTACATTGGAGCCTCAAGAGATTTCCTATTTAGAAGAACTATATGTTCCCCACTCAATAATCGGTTTTAAGTGAAGTAATAAATAGATAGCTTTCTAAACTAGATGAAAATACGGAGGAAAAAATATGACACAAACTTACTTAGAAAAAAGAATTGAAGAACTAGAAAACGTGAGAGCCCTTAGAGAACTTGTTGATAATTTCTCAATACTTGCAGACAACAAAGAGGCTTGGAAGCAAACAGATCTTTTTACGAAAGACGCTACTGTAGAGTCCTATGTAAACGGCCAGTTAATTTCAAGTTTGACGGGAACGAAAAGAATTGGAGAAGCTTTCGAATCTTTCTTAGCAAATTTTGAAACGGTTTATCATATCAACGGTCAACACGTGGTTTCTATCAAGGACAATCAAGCTGAAGGGACTCTCTATTGCCTAGTAGACCTCATTAGTGAAGAAAATGGTATAAGGGTAAAAAACAGTTCGGGAGTTTCTTATAAGGATGAATACGTCTATGAAAACGGACAGTGGTTGATTTCTAAAAGAACATCAACATTTGTGTGGCAAGATAGAAAAGAATTAAATCAATAATTGCTTAACTTGCGTAATTTCTAAGATGGGTTATCCATTTATGGATTGGCCCATCTATGGCTTCTAAATAATGAAATAGGAGGTTTCAAAACTAAAATGATCAACGATGACCAACAAAAAATCCTAGAAATTTATAAACAGATTGATAATGCAATGGTTAAAAAAGATACGGAAACATTGGATACCATCCTTGATAACAATTATGTATTAGTACACATGACTGGTTATCAACAAAGTAAGGAAGAATGGCTTGAACAAATAGAAAGTGAAGAAATGAAATACTTCAAAACTATGCCTCAAAAAACAACAATCACTATAGATGGGAATACTGCTATTCTCATTTGCAAAACAAAAATTGATGCTAGAATTTACGGTTTTCGAAACACTTGGAGTATGAAAATTGAAATGCATTTTGAGAAACGTGGAGACAATTGGTATCCAGTAAATGGTTCAGCGTCATCAAGTAATTAATAATTACAAAGGAGTTGTAAATAATTGAATTCGAAGACAAATAAACACCAGGTTAGATTTGCCCTTTTATTAGCAGTCTTTTGTGCATTGGGACCATTCACCGTGGATATGTATCTATCATCATTTCCACAAATTATGGAGTTCTTTGATACAAACGCATCGATGGTTCAGGCGAGTTTAACCTCTGCCCTATTAGGATTAAGCTTGGGTCAAATTATCATTGGTCCTTTAAGTGATGTTCACGGTAGAAGAAAACCTTTGCTATTTTCTATGATTCTATTTTTGATTTCCTCCATCGGGTGTGCCATTTCACCAAATGTTGAATTTTTTATTGTTTTGCGTTTCATACAAGGATTCTCTGCTTCTGCAGGGCTTGTTATCGCTCGTGCCATCGTTCGCGATCTATACGATGGTGTTGAATTAACAAAGTTTTTTGCACTTCTTACGACGATTACAAGTGTTACCCCATTACTTTCACCACTTGCAGGAAGTGCGGTCATTTCTTTCACTTCATGGATAGGTGTATTTATTGTTACAGGAATTGTTGGAATATACTTGACCATCATGACAGTTTGGAAAGTGAAAGAAACTTTATCGACAGAAAATCGTATCGCTAGTGATTTTAAAGAAATATTTAAAAACTATAAAACTTTGCTTCAAGATAGAAATTTTATGGGTTATGGTCTTGCTTCTGGCATTTTATTTGGAGGCTGTTTTGCTTACATTTCAGGAAGCCCTTTTATTTACCAAAACATTTATGGTGTATCTCCTCAAATGTTTTCAATTCTATTCGCTTTGAATGGAATTAGTTTAATGCTTGGGGCTCAATTAGTAAAACGACTGGCGGAACGAACAACTCCGCATCATATTTTTGTGATTGGATTGGTATCTTCTCTTATTTCAAGTATTGCCGTCCTTATTGTGGTTCTTGCTCATGGAACATTAGCAGCGCTAGTCATCTCACTTTTCTTATCCAATGTAGCACTGGGTATTGTTGGACCTATTTCATTTACTTTAGCAATAGAGTCACAAGGACATGTGGCAGGAAGTGCTTCTGCACTGTTAGGTATCATGCCCTTTTTATTAGGTTCAATAACTTCCCCACTTGTGGGGATGGCGGGTGAAAATTCGGCTATTCCATTAGGAGTCATTATATTTACAACCAGTTTGCTAGCTGTTTTCTTCAATGTAGTGCTAATTAAAAACGGGAAACCGGTAACTACTTCTAAAGAAATGAACTTGGATTAACTACAATTAAAGATTCAGATATTAGGAGGATTACACATGAAAAAGTTGTCTTAATTAATGGTGTTGAGCTGCCAATTTTAGGTTTGGGAGTTTATCAAATTACGTTAACCTAAAGAGAAGTAGTGGTGATTCCAATTAAAAAGGAGATGTATAAGGTTGACGTTAAGATTCAACCTTTATACACCTCCTCAACTGGTGCGGCTCCCCAAGTATCTCTAACTATACCCTCTGTTTGAGCTATACCTCTGAATCCACGCTTATTTCATGAAGCAAGCTTTTAACAATGCAAACCTCCTACTAACCAAGGCCGTTGTTGATATGGACCAATGGGAATCTGGATGAGAGCCGTATTCCCTTGAGTATCCAACCTATACAGGTGATCACACAATTTCACATCATATCCGAGGAGTGGGTGCCCTCCTAACCCTAACGCTGATGCAACGATGAGTAAACGTTGCACGAGCATGCCTGCCTCCATCTGCTGGATACGATATCCTCTATATCCGAATGCACCTTTATCGTAATCCTTCTCTCCTGTAACATGAAAGCAGAGTGGGACTTGGTGCAAATTGACATTGTCCATTGACATTCCGGATTGGAGTAGGAGTCGGTGATCCCCGGGTTGGACCTGTCTAAGTGCATGGGCATGACGTTCATAGCGATATGCACCATCAGGGATCCCTTCAACATTATACATACAAACACTTAGATTGACGCGTGGCTCATGGTTTTGATGCACGGCTTCCAAATCATTTCGATACGAAAAGGAGTCCGTCGTCTCCTGCAAGAGATAAGCTACTATCTGTTGACTGACTTTTCCCGACACGAAATCCAGGCTAGGAGAAAATCGATTTCGACATGCAGTAGCCAAATCATATGACATCCACCCTGTTTCTGGCAGAGCTACCAGTTGACCTTCAGCTTTCACATTTCGCTTTTCCTTGACTAAGACAAACGAAGAAGGAGAATTTTGCATGGCTGCATGATTTAATTTGGTTAACATGGGGAATTCTTTTACCTTCTTTGAGCGGACATAGTGATCAGGCTGAATCGCTTGTAATTCCCGGATCAGCTCTTCTGAGGATACCATTCTTTCCCTTTCACTCCCGTTTGCTGACCAAATGGTAGGTTCTACCGATAACGGGATAACCGCATAAACGCTTTCCTCTTTTTCCGATAAACCTAGCAAATGATTTACAGCCTGATCAAGATATTGAAAGTACACCCCCGATTCCCAGCTAAACCGTTTAGATACTTCCAATAGCTGCCCCATCAATACACCCGCATCCAAACCCTGCAGCCGGTAGGCAAAGTTATTATATTTGAAAAAATTTTTCCAAAACATCGTCGACACAAAAATCGTACCAAAACAAGAAGATACGTCACAGCGATGACCAAGAGCCCGGGCAATATATGAATCGAAATTGCCTTC
>NZ_JAKFCQ010000192.1:0-2892 GCF_036676585.1 Robertmurraya sp. | reverse complement strand
CCAGATTTGAGCATTGTTCTAATGTGGTATATGCTAATCCCAAAAGATATGTTCTATATATGGGTGTTAGATCTTTATCTCTTCAACATTATACGGTTGATCCTACATTAGGGGATCGAGAGCGTGTATAGGGATGCTTCGGCATCCTTTTCCATTGTTCCGCTATTGGGCAGGTTAGTTTAATAGCCCGGATACGACCAAAACCCATCCTTGTAATATAAAAATCGAATTTTGATTATAGGAATGGATTTGGGACCTGATAAACGAAGGTTTTTGGTACTGGATACGGAACGGGCAGTTTTTTGTCACGTAAACTATAGATTTTTCGGTTTAGATTTCTCCAAAGCATCTGATAATAAGTCGATATAAACTGAAATCTCTTCTGTTAAAAATACATCATTTCGTTTCACATAGCCCACTTGTATCTGACACCCCTCATCCAATGGAATAGAAATAATATTCAGGTTCATGTAATTTTTGACGATACAGCCCGTTCCAAGATTGTATCCATCTGTATTAGATAGAAGATTATTCATCGTACCTCGATCCTTTAGATAGACCCGTTTTCCGATTTTATCCACATTGATAGCTTCTTCCGCAAAATGGAGCAGTACCTTGGTAGGTCAAATAAGGATAATCCTTCAGTTGTTCTATGGTAATTAACTTGAGATGAGCTAGAGGATGTTCTTTTCGGAGAAAGACGTGCTGCTTCATCGAAGTGAGTGGAGTAAACTTTAATGATTTCGAGATAAAATAGCGTTCAAAAAAATTTCTGTTTAAATCGGTTAGAGATAAAATCCCCAACAAACTTCTGTTGGCGTATACGTCTTCAATCACATTGCGTGTTTTTCCTTCCCGAATGGTCAACTCATATTTTCGTTCCGCAAAATAATGGATCAGACTTGCAACAGCCTCTATTACAAAACCGTAGTGTTGTGAGGAAATGGACAACTTTGTTAATTCAGTTTTATTGTGCTTGTTAAAATGGTAAACAACAGACTCCATTTGTTCGAGAAGCATCTAAGAATAGAATAATAATTCGGTCCCATCTTTAGTAAAGACGACTCCTTTATTCTTTCTGTCTAAAATGGTAATCCCCAATTCGGCCTCTAGTTCCTGAACGGCTTTACTGATAGAGGGCTGCGTTACATAAAGTGAGGAGGCGGCTTTGCTGATCGAGTTATGGCGATTTCTACTATATACCGAATTTGTTGAAATGTCATATCCACACTACCTTGCTATAACTTTATCCTATGGCAAATGATTGAAAAGGTCAATTTTACGATATAGAAAAAGGGGGGTAAAATATAGAAAACAAATTCCAAGTGTAAACAAATCGGAGGATACACAAATGCTGAGAAAAGCTGAGGAATCGGATTTACCTGAAATTCTCGATATTTATAACGACGCAATAATGAATACAACCGCAGTGTACTCTTATGAACCGCAAACGCTCGAAAATCGATTAGATTGGTTTCGTAATAAACAAGAGAATGGATATCCGATCTTGGTAATAGAGGATGGGGGACACATTAGAGGATTTGCTACTTATGGCCCGTTCCGGCCTTGGCCTGCTTATAAATATTCCATCGAGCATTCTGTCTATGTGCATAATGATTATCGTGGAAAGGGAGCAGGAAAATTACTGATGCGTGAGATTATAAACCTCGCTGAAATTAACGGATACGCCACACTTATTGCAGGCATTGATGCCACTAACCAAGCAAGTATCGCTTTGCATCAAACACTGGGATTCTCTCATTCAGGCACGATACGAAGGGCTGGCTACAAGTTCGGACAATGGCTCGATTTAGCGTTCTATCAACTGGATTTGAGTGGACCGCCTGAACCAACAGAAGGAGAGTAGGCACGGATACTGAAAACTCTTGGATTGGTGAAGTGTTTGCTTAAATATCGGGTTCGAGAATTAAATAAAATGAAAAGAAGGCTGCTGACAAAAGGCAGCCTTTGTTGTTGTGTTAAACGGGCAGTTTAGTTTAATGATTAAAAATAATAAGTAGGAGATAATATCGTAACTCCGAATTGTTAAAGTATAAAAATATTAGGAGTTTAGAAAAGGGGTATCTACGTAATTTTATTACGTAAAACGATCTTATTACGGTAATTACGAATTGAATTTCGTTGAGTAAAAGTTAATATGACATATCCGAAAACCAAATTTCACATTTTACTATACTGTGACTTATCTTTGTTATCATGAACTGTGACAAGATGTTAATCGCTTGGAAGGAATTGGTAATTCTTGATAGAATAAATATGAAGATGATCAGGTAATAAATTTGTACACATAAGGAGATAAAACTATGGCAAAAAACAAATTACTAAGAATGGACAATGTTGGCATCGTTGTAGAATCCCTTGATGACGCAATCTCTTTCTTCGAGGAGATTGGCTTGAAGCTCGAAGGGCGAGCTACTGTCGAAGATGAATGGGCTGGTCGCGTAACCGGGCTGGGTTCACAGTGTGTAGAGATTGCTATGATGGTTACCCCAGATGGCCACAGCCGACTTGAACTTTCGCGATTTCTCACCCCACCTACTATATCAGATCACCGAACTGCTCCTGTAAATGCCCTCGGTTATCTACGCGTCATGTTCACCGTTGAAGACATTGACGAAATGGTATCCAGACTCACTAAGTATGGTGCTCAGCTCGTTGGCGAAGTGGTTCAGTACGAGGACTCGTATCGGCTCTGCTACATTCGTGGAAATGAAGGACTTCTAATCGGTTTGGCGGAACAACTCGGTAATAAATAAGTGACGTTTAAAAGAAGACTTAACTGAAATATACATTACTAGAGTAAAAATAGAAACAGAAAAGCAGTGTGAAAGTATCTCGAAGAAGTCGGGTGCATCATATAAACACCGCATT
>NZ_JAKFCQ010000191.1:0-10078 GCF_036676585.1 Robertmurraya sp. | reverse complement strand
GTCCTGAGCCAGGATCAAACTCTCCAATAAAGAGTAAGATTAGCTCTTAAAAAGTTAAAACTTTGAATTAACGTTGACGTTTGTTGTCTTGTTCAGTTTTCAAGGTTCAATTAAGCACTTGATCATCTTACAATATCTTTTCACCATTGTCAACTTCTGCGAAAAAACTTTTTAATAGTTTTTTTCAAGTCGTTGTTGTCGGCTACAAGTAATACTATATCATCTTAATTCGCAGAAGTCAACTTCTGTTTTAAAATTATTTTTTCAAGAGGCTTCAACATCGGAAGCCAAGGATTACATATTACATAATTCTTTTATAAAAAACAAGAGGTTTATCATATATTTGTACAACTAAAATAATAAACAGCTAAAGTTGTCAAAAATAAAAGCAAGGCACGAATGGCCCTGCTAGTTAATTGACTATTACTTTTCCAACCATACCTTCCTTGACATGGTACCTACATATTAGTTCGTATGTACCAGGGGTTTTCGGATTTACAGTAATTGTTTTTTCTTTACCCGGCTGAACTTCTGCGTCAATTCCGAGCTTTTCCACTGTAAAGGTATGCTCTTTCTTACCTTTGTTTTTTAATATCAACGTTGTCGTTTTGCCATTAGGAATAGTGATAACCTTCGGATTAAAGTAATCATCGTTTAACTCAACTTCAATTGCTTTCTCCATATCCATAGGTTTCGTCACGTTCCCGTCTTTGGCAAACACACCAAATGGTGTTGTCATAACCAAAATCATCGAAAGCAAAACGAATAACCCTGTTAACCTCATTTTCACAGACAATCCCTCCTTTCCTACAACTATTTTCTTCTAATTCATAAAATATTATCACTTTAAATTTGTTTCCAGGGTCCTTCTAAATAGAGCTTTTTACAAAGATTATAGATCGACCTATCAAATCAACTTCATACAGCACTTATTTCATTATGTAATAAATTGTCCTTATTTCGTTAAGTCAAACATCTTACAATACTATAAAATAATAATATAAGAACACTTGTTCTTTAAGGGAGGGAAGCTAATTGAAGGAATGGGAAGCTTCATATATAGCTGGAATTATTGATGGTGAAGGTTCTATAACTTTAACAAGAATGCATAAAGGAGAATTTAGGAGACCTTGTATATCGATCTCCTCTACTGATAGAGAATTATTAATTTACATAAAAAGCTTAACAGATGGAGTAATAAACAATAAAAAAAATTATAATCCCGCAAAACATAAAGACTCCTACACTTTAACTATTAAGAAAAAAGAAAAGGTGTTTGAAGTATTGGAAAAAATACATCCCTATTTAAGGATTAGTAAAAAAAGAGCACGCGCCCTTTGGATTCTTAAATATTATGAAAATGTTAGTCCAAGAAATGGGAAATATACATCTACATTATTAAAACAAAAACTTCAATTTGAAGAGGATTTTTTTCGGTTATAGCGTTTTAGACAAAATAAAAACCACCAAATATGTATTTGGTGGAGACGGTGGGACGTGCTATTCCATTCTTTCGAGATGGCACTGACTATATCTTGAACCTGTAAGTTACAGGTTCTTCGGCGTATTATGCAGATCGTAGTTTTGCTTGCTTCACAAGCAGGATGCTGCATCCTAGTACTACCATGTTGGCAGCCTATAAGTCGATACACGGCTGTTGAATTGCTTCACATACCGCTCGGCATTGCCTTATCGCCACGAGTGCGACTTAGGTTTCACCGATAAAGCCGAATTTTCACTTGTATGTTACCACACAAGGCGACTATGAACTAATCGAACCCACGTCCAAAGATATCGGCACTTAAGCGTCTACGAGTGTAGTCGACATATTCGTATTTCGCTGAACCATCTGCCTATCGACAGGCGCCCGGTCAGCTAGTCTGGTTGTTCTCTTCCTTCACCCTCAGACGGTGGGATCCGGCGTAGTCCACTTAGAGTGAGTCCCTTACCCTACCACATGGACGATGGAGGGAGGAACAGCTACGCGCTATTAAGCAGCGAAAGCTAAGTTGTTGTTTGTTTTGCCAGTTATAGGCTTTGACGTTTTAACGAGGCCGATCCCCTCGACTCGCAACCTAAGCTCGAACTACCCCTGTCGAATCCGTAACGTCCCCTCAATTAAAGGTGCGCTATTGGTATTTCACGCTAGCGTACGTTAGGAAAGTCTGAAGGTAAGCTTCAGAGCTAAGATTATGTTTGTCAGTTACCCGACATAAGTTATTATAGCATACTTCTTTACGATTTCAATTGTAAGTTTTTGTAAGTAACTTATTTCTGTCTTTCTCGGAAAGCTCGTTCGATGTCACGCTTTGCTTCCTTCTTTTTCAGATCTTCACGCTTATCGTAGTTCTTCTTCCCTTTTCCAAGACCAATTAAAATCTTTGCGTAGCCATTTTTCAAGTATACCTTTAGAGGAACTAGCGCGTAACCTGCTTCCTTTGTTTCGCCTAATAGTTTATCAATTTCTCTCTTATGAAGCAATAACTTACGTTGGCGAAGAGGGTCATGGTTGTAGCGATTTCCTTGCTCGTATGGGCTAATATGAGCATTTAATAGATAGATTTCGCCGTTTTGAATTCTTGCATACGAATCTTTTAAGTTTATACGACCATTACGAATCGATTTAATTTCCGTTCCTTGGAGAACCATTCCTGCCTCATATGTTTCTTCAATAAAGTAGTCGTGGTTTGCCTTTTTGTTTTGGGCAACGACCTTCCCCATTCCTTTTGGCACGATATTCTCCTCCTTTCGTGCTCGTCTGTTTCTCTATTGTAGCAAAATTCCCCAATAGAGGGAAGAAGAGAGCCATGCTGAATGGCTCTCTCTGTATGATTACCGTTTTTTCTTACGCTTCGCTTTTGGTGCATTTTCAAAATGCTTCTTTTTCTTACGGGCAGAGCCAGGGCCAGAACCTGATCCACCGCGTGGCTTTGAGCCACCAGATCCGCCTCTTGATTCCCCAGTACCCGCTTTTCTGCGAGGCTTTTTCTCGGTACTGCCTGTTTTAAATACCCTTGGTGTACGATCGCGATCAACCGGACGAGCTCCCTTCATACCAACGACTTCAAAGTCGATGGAACGCTCGTCTTTATCAACCTTTACGACACGTACAGTAATTTCGTCTCCAATTCGGTAGACCTTCCCGGTACGCTCACCGATCATCGCATAGTGACGCTCATCAAAGCGATAATAATCATCTGTCATATAGCTAACGTGCACTAAACCTTCAATCGTATTCGGCAGCTCAACAAACATTCCAAAGTTTGTCACCGAACTAATCATTCCATCGTATTCCTCACCGATTTTATCCATCATATATTCCGCTTTTTTCAGCTCATCCGTCTCACGCTCGGCATCAACCGCACGACGTTCCATCTTAGATGTATGTTCTGCAATGTCTGGTAAGCGTGCATCCCATTTTTCACGCGTTGCTTGATCCAGCTTGCCCTCAATGAGATACGTTCGAATGAGTCGGTGAACGATTAAGTCTGGGTATCGACGGATTGGTGACGTAAAGTGCGTATAAAACTCCGTTGATAATCCAAAGTGACCGAGACTTTCTGGATCGTACTTCGCCTGTTGCATCGAGCGAAGCATGACGGTTGAAACAACCATCTCTTCCGGCTTTCCTTGTACTTCTTCAATGATTTCCTGAAGCGCACGAGGGTGAACCGCATTCGCTGTTCCTTTTACGATATAGCCAAAATTCGTGATAAACTCGAAAAACTTACGCAGTTTATCTTCCTTTGGATCTTCGTGAATACGATAGATAAATGGCACATCCAGCCAGTGGAAATGCTCAGCAATTGTTTCGTTCGCCGCAAGCATGAATTCTTCGATTAACCTTTCAGCAACGGAACGCTCACGAATGACCACATCCGTTGGTTTGCCATCCTCTTCAACAAGAACCTTTGCTTCTTTAAAGTCAAAGTCAATAGCTCCTCTAGTCATCCTCTTATTACGTAGGATAGCTGCCAGCTCTTCCATCATCTCAAACATTGGGATGAGTGGCTCGTAACGCTTCAAGAGCTCCTCGTCTTTGTCGGTTAAGATTTTATTCACGTCACTATAGGTCATACGTTCTTTTGTTTTGATCACACTTTGGAAAATTTCGTGATTAACGACTTCACCCGTTGATGTTATCTCCATCTCACAAGAAAGCGTTAGACGGTTAACCTGTGGATTCAAAGAGCAGATCCCGTTTGACAGGCGGTGCGGAATCATCGGAATCACTCGGTCCACAAGGTACACACTCGTCCCTCTATCCGCTGCTTCACGATCAATCGGAGACTCCTCCGTTACATAATGTGATACGTCAGCGATATGTACGCCCAGCTTGTAATTTCCATTAGGAAGCTTTGTAACCGTTACAGCATCGTCCAGGTCTTTTGCATCAGCACCGTCAATGGTAACGATATCTTGGTCTCGAAGATCGCGGCGACCTACGAGATCCTTTTCATCAATTTCATCTGGAGTCTCATTTGCTTGCTTGATCGCTTCTTCCGGAAATGGCCCTGGAAGTCCATGCTTATGAATGACTGAAAGAATATCAACCCCTGGATCATTTTTATGACCAAGAATTTCAATAACTTCACCTTCTGCACTTTTTCTTCCTTCTGGATACATCGTGAGATGCACGACAACCTTATGTCCTTCCACTGCCCCTTTTGCAGCAGCTTTAGGAATAAAAATATCACTCGTAAACTTTTTATCATCTGGAATCACAAAGCCAAAGTGCTTGCTTTCTGTATATGTTCCAACCACTTGCTGAATCCCACGCTCAAGAATTCTTACGATCGTTCCTTCTCGTCTCTGGCCAGATGTTTCTGAGTTTACACGTGCTAATACGGTATCACCGTGCATCGCATTATTTGTTTCATTTGGTGGGATAAAAATATCATCCATTCCCGGTTCTTCAGGAATAACGAATGCAAATCCCTTCGAGTGCCCTGTTAATTTTCCTCTTATCAGGTTCATCTTGTCTGGCAGACCGTAACGATTACTTCTTGTTCGGACGACAAGTCCCTTTTCTTCCATATGTACAAGTGCTTTAACGAAATCTTTAAAATCACCAGAGTCCTGGATCCCAAATGCTTCTTCTAGCTCCTGTACGGTTAGAGGCTTGTAGGCTTCATCCTTCATATAATGAAGAAGTTTATCGACGTGTTGTTTAATACTTTCGTCCATAGTAAACCCTCCTTTTCATTTATTCTTCCCAATTTAAACTTTCTAAAAACTGAAAAACGTCCTCGTGTAACTGTTCCTTTTCTTTATCTAGTGTGATGACGTGTCCAGATTCTTCGTACCATTTAATAGACTTTTCATCAGATTCAATTCCATTGTAAATAATATTGGCACTGTCTGTATTGATCATATGATCATGGCGCGCTTGAACAACAAACGTTGGAGCGTAAATATGATCAACATGATCACGAACATCGGCAATTAAGTTTTGCAGTGCCTTTAACGTATTCATAGGTGTCTTTTTAAAGTCATCCATCTCTGCTTCGACTTGCTCGGTTGATTTTCCTTCACGTTTTTTGAATTCACGAGCGTAATCAAGTATTCCCTCATACATGACTTCTTCACTTTTTATGTACATCGGGGCACACATTGGAACAATTCCCTTAATAGGTACAGTGTAACCCAATTTCAGTGAAAATACGCCACCTAGAGAGAGCCCGGCCACAGCAATCTCCTTGTGCCCCTTATTTTTCAGATACTCATACGCCTCTGTCACATCCTGCCACCAGTCTTCAGGTCCCGTATGAACAAGCTCTTCCGGTGGAACACCATGTCCTTTATAGTGCGGGGCATGACAGGTATAGCCTCTTTTTTCTAAAAAACGACCTAGCATTCGAACGTCAGCACTGTTACCCGTAAAACCGTGTAGAAGAAGTACCGCTCGTGGTCCCCCCTCAAACGTAAATGGCTTTGGCATAGCAATTTTCATATGTAAAACTCCTTTAAACTGTTCGTATCTATTTAATTATTGTAATCATAGTTTGCGAAGACATTCCAATGATATGTTCGAACATGTTACAACAGCCACAAAAAAACCTGACCCCGAAAGTGGCCAGGTTTGTAGACTCTTATATAACGTACGCTAGTAAGATCGTTAAGATAAAGAATAATACCGACAGAACGATCGTCGCACGGTGGAGGTATAGGTCAAGTCCACGTGCCTTTTGCTTCCCGAATAACTGTTCCGCTCCACCCGAGATAGCACCAGAAAGACCTGTACTTTTACCAGACTGAAGAAGCACAACCACAATCAAAGCGATCGAAACGACCACAAGTAATACAGTAACTAATGTTTCCATAAAAAGTCCACCTCCTAAAACGCACATTGCAGTAGTTTTAATGTACCATAACCAGCTTTGATAAACAATAGTTTTCCTGATAGGAGGAAATAAGGGGTGGTGGGAGAAAAGGTAGAGTAGATTATTTTTTACTCATCTCTCGATCTATATCTAACCAAAAATGCAGAGAGTTCTTGAAAGTTGAGTCCCCAGATGTTTTTTGGTTTATCTGCGATATTTCCGATTTATCCGCGAAAGAAATCCCCTTTTATCTGCGTTTTTTTCGATTTATCCGCGAAATCACTTTTATCCGCAAACACTGAAGAGCTCCCAATCCGAATTACTCAACTGCCAGCCACAAAAAACCGCATCCCCTCCTCGGGCTGCGGTCTGTCCTATACTTGAGCATTCATTTCTAATAACAATTTTTTATGAGTTTTCAAACCTGCCATACGAGCAACTACCAACACAATAACGATAAGCCCAATCGTTAAGATGAGCTGAGGAACCATTTTGCCAAGAAAAACAGCTTGATAAAAGAATCCACCACAGCACCCTCCAAGAAGCGGTCCTACAACTGGAACCCAAGCATATTTCCAATTCGATGACCCCTTTCCCGGAATCGGCAACAGAAAATGAACAATTCTTGGTCCTAGATCACGGGCAGGATTCATGGCGGATCCCGTCGTCCCACCAAAAGCCAAACCTAATGTAATAATTAAAAATCCAACCATAATGGGTTGCAGACCCTTCGTAAATTCAGAAGCTCCTATAGAAAGCAAGCTAAGCACTAAAACGAAGGTGGCAAAGATCTCGCTTAATAAATTGGCAAACGAATGTGGAATTGCTGGTCCCGTAACAAATATTCCAAGCTTTACATTTGGGTCTTCTGTTTCCTTCCAATGGGGCAAATAATGCAAAAATACCGCTACCGCCCCAATCATCGCTCCGAGAAACTGGCCAACCATATAAGTCGGGACAAGACTCCAGGAGAATGCTCCTGTAAAAGCAAAAGCCAAGGTGACAGCTGGATTTAAGTGAGCTCCACTATATTTTCCAACCATAAAGATCGCTAACACTACAGCAAATCCCCAAGCAAATTGAATTGAAAACCATCCCGGATTATAACTATATGATTTTTTCAGTGAAGCTCCCGCACACACACTACATCCTATAAAAATTAAAATAGCCGTACCCACTATTTCCCCAATAAAAGCGGTCATATCAAACACCTCTTCAAGTAAATAAAACGATAAGCTTGTATAGTTTTAATTTACTACAATAACAATGGGGTCTACAGATGTTCTTTTTCCTTATAATAACGGAAAAAATATTCGGCTCCAAAACCAAAAAAAGGAGTGGCACAAGGCCACCCCCCTAACTCAAATTACTTCTTTAAGTTATAAAGTGATTTCATTCCATCGTATACAGCTAATTCGCCAAGCTCGTCTTCGATGCGAAGAAGTTGGTTGTACTTAGCAATACGGTCTGTACGGCTCATAGAACCAGTTTTGATTTGACCAGCGTTTGTTGCAACTGCGATGTCAGCGATTGTAGCATCTTCAGTTTCACCAGAACGGTGAGAAACAACTGCTGTGTAACCAGCGCGCTTCGCCATTTCGATTGCTTCGAAAGTTTCAGTAAGTGTACCGATTTGGTTAACTTTGATAAGGATTGAGTTAGCAATTCCTTTTTCGATACCTTCAGCAAGCTTCTTTGTGTTTGTAACGAATAGGTCGTCACCAACTAATTGAACGCGGTCACCGATGCGCTCAGTTAATAGCTTGTGGCCTTCCCAGTCGTTTTCGTCTAAACCATCTTCGATTGAGATGATTGGGAATTCGTTTACTAATTCTTCGTAGAAATTAACCATTGCTTCAGAAGATAAACCAGTGCGGCCTTCTCCAGCTAGGTCATATTGCTTTGTTTCTTTGTTGAAGAACTCAGAAGAAGCAACGTCCATACCTAAGAAAATGTCTTTTCCAGGCTCATAACCAGCGTTTTTGATTGCTTCCATGATAACTTGTAGAGCTTCACGGTTAGAACCAAGGTTTGGAGCAAATCCACCTTCGTCACCTACAGCAGTGTTAAGACCTTTGTCAGAAAGAACTTTCTTTAATGAATGGAAAATTTCAGCACCCATACGGATTGCTTCTTTGAAAGTAGGAGCTCCTACTGGTAAGATCATGAACTCTTGGAAGTCAACGTTGTTGTCAGCATGAGATCCACCGTTGATGATGTTCATCATTGGAGTTGGAAGTTGCTTCGCGTTGAATCCGCCAAGGTAACGGTATAATGGAAGACCTACAAATTCAGCAGCAGCATGAGCAACAGCCATAGAAACACCTAGGATTGCGTTAGCGCCTAACTTACCTTTGTTGTCAGTTCCGTCTAATTGGATCATAGTACGGTCGATTCCAACTTGGTCAGTTACGTCCATACCGATGATTTCTTCAGCGATAATGTTGTTTACGTTATCTACAGCTTTTTGAACACCTTTTCCAAGGTAGCGTGACTTGTCGCCATCACGTAGTTCTACTGCTTCGTGCTCACCAGTTGATGCACCAGATGGAACGATAGCGCGTCCGAATGATCCAGACTCAGTGATTACTTCTACTTCTACAGTTGGGTTTCCGCGAGAATCTAATACTTCACGAGCGTATACATGTTGAATATATGGCATGATAAAATCTCTCCTTATTATAGAAAATTTTTATTTTTTATTGGGGTCAGTTTCGCCAAAGGCGTAAACTGCCTTTTTAATTTTGAAAAATGGTCAGTAACGCTTGCTTCCGCCATGTGCTAGCAGGTCCGGCATCCACAATCGATACTAAATTATTTCTTAAGTAATGTCTTCCCAGTCATTTCAGCTGGTTGTGCTACGTTTAATAGTTCAAGCATCGTTGGTGCAAGGTCGCCAAGGATTCCGTCTTCACGAAGCTCTATGCCTTCCTTTGTAACGATAACTGGAACTGGGTTTGTGGTGTGAGCAGTCATTGGGTTACCCTCTAATGTCACTACTTCATCAGCATTCCCATGATCGGCTGTGATTATCGCTGTTCCACCTTTTTTAATGATCAGATCAACAATACGACCAAGGCACTCATCTACCGTTTCAATCGCTTTAATTGTTGGCTCTAACATTCCAGAGTGACCTACCATATCAGGATTAGCGAAGTTTAAGATAATCGCATCGAAGTTATCTTCCTCGATCTCTTTTACTAACGCGTCTGTTACTTCATAAGCACTCATTTCTGGTTGAAGGTCATATGTTGCAACTTTTGGTGAGTTGATCAAGATACGCTTTTCACCAGGGAATTCCGCCTCACGTCCACCGCTCATGAAGAACGTTACGTGTGGGTACTTTTCTGTTTCAGCAATACGAAGCTGTGACAGATTGTTTTGAGATAACACTTCACCGAGTGTGTTATCAAGGTTCGTTGGCGCAAAGGCAACATATCCGTCAACCGTTTCACTAAAGTGTGTTAAGCACACGAAGTTTAATTGTTGTGGATGCTTATCGCCGCGGTCGAACGAACGGAAATCTTTATTTGTAAACGTGTTAGAAATTTGGATCGCACGGTCTGGACGGAAGTTGTAGAAAATAACTGCGTCGTTATCAGAAATCGTTGCAACCGGCTCTCCGTTTTCCCTTTTCAAAACAGAAGGAAGAACGAATTCGTCGAAGATTCCGTTGTTGTAAGAGTCTTCTACAACATCCATAGCGTTTGAGTAGGCAGGACCTTCTCCATACACCATAGCACGGTAAGACTTTT
>NZ_JAKFCQ010000190.1:0-2780 GCF_036676585.1 Robertmurraya sp. | reverse complement strand
TGAAAGAGCTTTAGATGCAGGAGTAACAGCCACTCATGTGTTAATGGATTCTTGGTTCACACATCAGCCTCTAATTCAATCCATCGTAGATTTAGGGCTTGACGTGATTGTTCATGGGTCGGACTTGTCCCGGGTCATAACGAGAGTGCGGGTAAACGTAAGTCCTCTAAATCTCGTAAAGGAAACAAATACCTTCGATCCGCTCTCACGGAGATCGCTCATTCGATCCTCACCATTGCCTACTATGTATTAACGAAAAAAGAAAAATACAAGGAACTCGGAGCAGACTACTTTGAAAGACGTCAGGAAGATGTCATCGTTAAAAAGACGGTTCGTAAGCTGGAGAGTCTAGGTTATACCGTCACCTTGTCCACCCCACAAGCCTCCTAAAACTGCTCATTCCTACGATCCTTCAGGGTAGCATTAAAAAGTGAATTAAAATCTTAATTAATAATTTGAAATTTCTATTAGATTACCGTCAGGATCTCTTATATAAACAGATGTTATCGGAGCTAATGCACCTGTTCTTTTTACAGGACCTTCTTCAATTGGTACTCCGCAATCACCTAAGTGATGAATCACATCTGACATTTGGACATCGGTTATAAAACATAGATCAGCACTGCCAGACATAGGTATTTTTGCTTTTGGTTCGAACTCATTACCTACTTCATGTAGGTTTATTTTCTGCTGTCCAAATTGTAGTGCCTTTCTCCCCTCTCCAAAAGTTATAACTTCCATTCCTAATACTCGGTTATAAAAATCACATGTTTTATTAATATTCTTTACAGTCAAAACCAAATGATCCAATCGATTGATGTTTATTGTGATCATCCCCTTTTTACGATTAATCCCCTAAAGTTAATAATACTACTTGCTATTCAACAATCCTCCTTTCAATAAAAAATAAAAGACTGCTCCGAAGCAGCCTTCCTGCACTATAGATCCTCGTTAGCGGGATAAGTTCATCTATGACCAACTTTTTGCATGTTTCAAAGTAATATCAATAAACTCCGATAAGGCTGGAGAAATCCACTTGTTTTTGTGATAAGCCACTTGAGAGAAAATTTTTTTAAAGCCTCCGTCACAGGGAATTATCTTTAACTTTTCTTGATTGATTTCATCATTTACTGTCATTAAAGGTAAACAAGCAATACCAAGCCCACTAATTACACATCGTTTGATTGCTTCAATACTCCACAGCTCCATAATTTGAGAAGACGCAATCCCTCGCTCTTCTAGGTATTTTTCAAATGTGGGATGGATGTCCACAAGGACACTATTACTGCATGTATCATGACACCAGAAGGAAAGGAGATTCAAACGTATTCGACTAAAACTGTTTTTCTATTACAGTTAGTGGACTGGATTAAGCAACATGGATGTACCCATGTTGCGATGGAGAGTACAGGTGTTTATTGGAAACCGATTGTTAATTTACTAGAAGCTGAAGACATTGAATTTTTAGTTGTGAATGCCCCGCATATGAAAGCCGTTCCAGGACGTAAAACCGATGTGAAGGATGCGGAATGGATTTGCCAACTTTTTCGTCATGGACTTCTCCGAGCTAGTTATATCCCGGATCGAAATCAACGAGAACTACGGGAGCTTGTTCGTTATCGTCGGAGTATCATTGAGGAGCGTGCTGGACAACATAATCGGATCCAAAAAGTATGAGAAGGAGCGAATATCAAACTGGGCTCTGTTGTTTCCGATATCATGGGGGTGTCATCTAAAAAAATGCTTCGTGCTATAGCCAAAGGTGAAGATGATCCTGAAATACTAGCAAACTTTGCTCAACGCACGTTGAAACGAAAAAAAGATGAACTTGAACTTGCTCTTAAGGGCTATGTATGCCCTCACCAACGCCTGATGATCAAAACCATTATAACGCACATCGATTTTCTAACGGAGCAAATTGAACTGCTAGATTAAGAAGTCGCAGAGAGAATAAAAAGTTGTTTCAGGATGAATGGACATTAAACACTTTTTTTTGCAGTCAAAGAACTTTTCTTAAAAAATTGACCTCATTCCTGAATAAAAAATATCCCAACCTTTCCTCTTTACTTCATTTAAATGTGGAAAAAGGCGAACGGGAATGGATATTTTGGTTAGAAGAAAATGGGACGGAAACTAAAGAAAATAGGTATCGTGTTTTATTAGGGAAATCCTACTTCCAACATAGAGCCATAGCTAATTTTTTTCGATTAATTCAATCCTCTCTATTTGAACTAACAGATACTCGTGAGGAATGGGACAAGGATCGTTGGGATGTTCGAATCCTCCATAAGAAATATGGGATTGATTACATTAAAAGTCAGAACCGGAATTGGATTGATTTTTCGAAGATTGAGATACAAAATGTACGAGAACAAGTGAAAAAGTATACCAAACATCGACTGCTAAGTAAAAGTAACTTTTCATGGAGTACAGCTGTTACCTACATAACCCAACTGTCGTCATTTCTTACCTTCATCTTTTCAATTGAACCAACATGGAGAGATTTGAAGGCTTTAAAACGATTTCATATCCTACAATACCTCGAATGGATACATGAATATGCTCAGAATAACCTAAAAAATAAAAATGCACATCCTGAAAGATATATTTCATATAATTTGAAAGCCGTCCAGGTAATCCTAGGAGATATGCAACGGTATGAATATGACATTGCACCTGAAACTTATGTCAAGCTGTTGATTTTCCCGGAGGATATACCGAAGCAAAAGAAGAAATCTATCGACCAAATTGATTATATTCCTGACTATGTATTAGAGCAG
>NZ_JAKFCQ010000189.1:0-99353 GCF_036676585.1 Robertmurraya sp. | reverse complement strand
CTGAGCTTGAATACTTAACATTAATGGTGGTGAGAAAATGAAGCTATACATCATAGGTGCCGGACCAGGAGATCCTGACCTAATTACGGTAAAGGGGTTAAAGCTTTTACAAGAAGCCGATGTAGTTTTATACGCGGATTCGCTTGTGAACGAAGAGTTAATTAATAAATCAAAACCAACTGCTGAAGTGATGAAAACAGCAGGCATGCATCTTGATGAAATGGTTGATATCATGGTGGATCGAATTCAAGCGGGGCTAAAGGTGGTTCGTGTTCATACAGGTGATCCTGCTGTATACGGAGCAATTATGGAGCAAATGACTCTATTAAAGAAAGCTGGTATTGAAGTAGAGATTGTTCCTGGAGTCAGCTCCGTGTTTGCCGCTGCAGCTGCGGCCCAGGCAGAACTAACCATTCCTGATTTAACACAAACAGTCATTTTAACTAGAGCAGAAGGAAGAACGCCTGTTCCGGAATTTGAAAAGCTTCGTGATCTAGCAAGTCATCATAGCACAATTGCTCTTTTCTTAAGTGCTACGTTAACAAAGAAGGTGATGAAGGAATTTATCGATGCAGGCTGGAACAAGGATACCCCCGTCATTGTTGTTTACAAAGCCTCGTGGCCGGATGAACAAATTGTCCGAACGACGGTTGAACATTTGGATGATGATATGCGTAACAATGGGATTCGTAAGCAGGCGATGATCCTAGCAGGCTGGGCATTAGACGAAAAAATACATGATAAAAACTATCGCTCAAAGCTGTATGATCAAAGCTTTACACATGGCTTTAGACGTGGGGTGAAGCCGTGATGATTGCTTTAAAAGAAGGGGAATTTGCTTCTATCAATCAAACCGGAGAATATGCGATTGTTGCCATTACGAAGCACGGAGTCGAGATTGCTAGAAAGCTAGCACCTTCTCTACAAAACGCCGATTTGTATTATATGAGTAAATTTGAAAAGGGAGATGAACAGGACCGTGGAATACAGATGTTTTCCGGTAGCGTTCGTCTTCTATTTCCTTCTCTTTTTCAAGCGTATAAAGGTCTAATCATCATCGTCTCCTTAGGGGCAGTGGTTCGAATGATTGCTCCACTTTTAGTAGATAAAAAGGTTGACCCTGCCGTAGTCGTAATAGATGATAAAGCAGAGCACGTGATTAGTGTGTTATCCGGGCATATTGGCGGAGCTAATGAGCTAACAAAGGAAGTAGCTGCGATTTTAAATGCTCGGCCAGTGATTACCACTGCGTCTGATGTACAAAAAACAATTCCTGTTGATTTGTTCGGAAAACGATTTGGCTGGGTATGGGAATCTGCAGAAAAGCTAACACCTGTGAGCGCATCGGTGGTGAACGAGGAAACAGTCGCCGTGGTACAAGAATCAGGGGAAAAGGGCTGGTGGACGTATGATCGGCCACTTCCAGAAAATATTAAGGTTTATTCAAGTATTTTAGAAGCATTGGTAACCAAGCCTCAGGCAGCACTTGTGATTACGCATCGATTACTAGATAAAGAGGAACAAGCTATTTTAGATAATGGTGTACTGTATCGCCCCAAGGTCATTGCTTTAGGTATGGGCTGTAATAGAGGGACGTCAAAGGAAGAAATCGAGGCAGTGATCCAAGAAACATTGGCTGAGCTTCGTTTTTCAATAAAAAGTGTGAAAGCGATCTGCTCGATTGATTTGAAAAAAGATGAGCAAGGGCTAATAGATATCACTGATCAATACGGGTGGGAATTCGTTACCTATTCTCCTAAACAGCTAAACACCGTACGTATCGCTGAACCATCAGAAACAGTATTTAAATTTACAGGTGCGTACGGAGTGAGTGAACCAGCTTGCTTGCTATACTCTGGAACAACGAAACCCGTACTTGAGAAGAAAAAATCAGGCAATGTCACCATTTCCGTTGCTCTGATTCACTACTAAAAGAAAAGAGGACATATCATGTCAAAAAGAAGAATGGTCATAGCTGGAACCGGGAGCGGTGTCGGAAAAACAACCTTAACAATCGGACTCATGTCAGCCTTTAAGAAAAAAGGGCTGGTTGTTCAAGGATTTAAATGCGGACCTGATTACATCGACCCGACCTATCATACGGCGGTTACTGGTAGGCCATCAAGAAATCTTGATAGCTGGATGCTCAATCACGAGCTAGTAAAAGAAATCGCTGTTCGCGGCAGCGAAGGAGCTGACATCTCAATTATCGAGGGAGTGATGGGGTTTTACGACGGGAAAAATCCGACTTCAAATGATGGCACTACGGCAGAGATCAGTGTGATTACGAAAAGCCCTGTCGTTCTTGTCGTCAACTGCGCTAGCATGGCTCGTAGTGCTGCAGCAATTGTAAAAGGGTTCCAAGCCTTTAATGACGATGTCAATATTGTTGGGGTCATAGCCAACCGAGTAGGTAGCGAAGGACATTATCAACTAGTAAAAGCTGCAGTCGAGAAGGAATGCCAGATTCCTGTTGTCGGCTATTTGAAAAGAGATGACGAGGTATCCATTCCTGAAAGACATCTCGGTTTAGTTCCTTCGATTGAACGTGGAGAGCTAGAGCCGTTTTTTGAAAAACTTGGTGATCTGGTGCTTGAAACCATTGATGTTGATAAGTTATACGAGTTAGCACAAGCTCCTGAGCTTATGTTGAAAGGACAACAGCTTGGAAAAAACAAAGTCAAAAACGTGCGTATGGCTATTGCAAGAGATGCTTCTTTTAATTTTTATTATCAGGAAAATTTGGAACTGCTCGAGTCTTATGGGGCAGAGTTAGTGGAGTTTTCCCCGTTAAAAGGAGAGTTACTCCCAGAACAGGTGGACGGTCTTTACCTCGGAGGAGGGTTCCCTGAGGAGTTCGCACAAGAGTTAGCCGAGTTGGACGAGGTCAAGCATTCTATTAAACACGCGATTGAAAACGGCCTGCCAACATTGGCCGAATGTGGGGGCTTTATGTATTTAACAGATGCAATAGAAACCACAGAGGGGAACAGTTATCCGATGGTTGGACTTATCCCTGGGGTCGTTCAAATGCATAAAAAGCTAGCTGCACTTGGTTATAGGGAAATCACCGGAGAAGAAGGAAATAGGCTGTTTCAAGGCAATCTAGGAGCGAAGGGTCACGAGTTTCACTACTCTACCTTTCATCCGACGTCCGAGTTACCTCCAGCTTACCAAACCAAAGGCATGCACGGAACAAAAAAGGAAGGTTTCTTAACAAGAAATCTCGTTGCCGGCTATACACATTTACATTTCGGATCCTGCCCAGAATTAGTGGGTAACTGGATATCGCTTTGTAGAAAGTACAAGGATAGTAAATCTAGGGTTTAGTAGCTTATTAACCCAAATTAACTCGAAAATAAACAAACCAATTGAAAAAAGGGAGGTTACAAAAAATGTCTCAACATGGATTAACTCTCGTCTATACTGGAAATGGAAAGGGCAAGACCACTGCTGCCCTCGGTCTAGCAATTCGAGCAAAAGGCCGGGGAAAACGTGTCTTAGTTCTTCAATTTATCAAGTCTCCCGCCCGAACCTATGGGGAAAAAATCATGTTTGACCAAATAGGGATTGAGATGCAGCAATTAGGAATTGGCTTTACATGGACGAAAACGCCGGAAGAGCATCGAGAAGCACTCACAAAAGCTTGGGCAATCACAAAGGAAAAGGTTTACAGCGAGGAATACGATGTCGTGATCTTAGACGAGCTCAATAACGCACTTGCTATCGAAAAGTTTCCGATTGAGGATGTTCTTCCAATTGAAGAAGTTATCCAACTGATCAAACATCGTCCTGAGGCTATGCACCTCGTAATTACAGGTCGCTCGGCTCGACAGGAAATTTTAGAGTTAGCCGATCTTGTTACCGAAATGAAAGAGGTCAAACATTACTATGAGGATGGCATTCCTGCGGTAAAAGGAATCGAATTTTAAATAGAAAGCTAACTAGTAGGAAGTGGAATTCAACTTCTATACCAGTTAGCTTTTAATATGTCTTTTAAGAGTTTCACTTTTTCTTGCCCCAAAATATCTACGATTTCTTTTTCAATTTCCTCTTTAATCCATGTCATCTCTTTGCAGCTTTCTAAGCCTTTACTCGTTAACTGCAACAATTTTTCACGTAAGTTCTCCTCAGATGTTTCTGCTACAATCAATCCTTTTTCAATTAAGCCCTTTGCACATTTATGGGCGGCCTGTCTGGAAATATTCATTTTCCTAGCGGTTTCGGCAATGGTTAGTTCCTGGTGTAGTTCTAGCCTTGTCATTAAGTAGTACTCTTGTGGGGTAACATCTTCATTTCCATTTTGGATCCATCGCTGACGGACCTCACCTCTAAGCTCAGCGTGTTTATCACTGACTAAATCAATTAATCCGAACAAATTCAATTCACTCATTTTTTTCTCCTAAGTATGTGATTCCTTTCATTGTAGCATTTTTTCTAAAATAACGTGTAACCAAAACCGTCAATTAGGTTGACAATAATACGAAAATCAAGTTAGAATAAACCGTCAACTAAGTTTACGTTTGAAAAAGGAGAGGAAAAGAGTGGGAAAAAATAAAAAGGAACAACTAGTGTTCACAACCCTTACCTGCGCTTGTATGGTATTTGGGATGAGCATCTACAACGTATTATTGTTGAAAGGATTTACTTCTTCTGTATGGTTTGATGTGATCATAGGATTTGTTCCAGCGTTTATTGTTGGATTATTATTAGATATTTTTGTAGTAGGAAAACTATCTAAATCCGTCGTAACCAAAATCGTGAAACAGGGAGATCCATTAATTAAAAAGATCTTATTCATGTCATTTTTTATGGTGTCGGGAATGGTTTTACTGATGTCTCTTTATGGTGCAATCATGAATGTTGGAATCAGCCCCGAACTTCCAAGCGCGTATGTTAAAGGTGTTAGCTTCAACTTTATTGCCGCCTTGCCACTACAGCTTTTAATTGTCGGTCCCATTGTTCGCTTGATTTTTACAAAGATCTATTCTGAAGAACGTTCACTTTCACCCGCACAAAACTAATTGGAAAATCTAAACAGTAAATTTACATCCTTTTTACAGAACGTTAAAAATGGAAAGGTAAAGTTTTTAATAGAGGAGAGTCTAGTAATTACTCTCCTTCCTATTAGAAAACTGGGGGATGTTTATGCGAAAGAAACAAAAAAACTCATTTCAAAAGTACTATAGCATAGTACTAAGTACTAGTTTGTTTTTGACAAGTGTCGTGACGTCTATTCCTTTTAACACTTTTGCTGCTGAAACTACGGTTTCAACAAGCGAAGGAACACTGGAAGAAAATGAAGCCTCGACCAGCACAGAAGAAATCACATCTACAATGCCTGAAGAATCCTTACCAACGAATCAAGAAACCACAGTTACAGAAACACCTCAGCAAGAAACAAACTCTACATCAGAAGTAGAAACCAATTCTACTAAAGAAGCCGCCGATGAAGATTATCAATCGTATCCATCTATTTTGATTACTGAAATATCACCAAATTCAAAAGGAACTGGAACCGATTATTTTGAGTTTATTGAAATCTATAATAATAGTAACCAACCAATACCACTTAAGAATTATTCTTTCGTCTATCAGTACACAGATGGCAGTCGGGCAGACCTTCCATTCCAAGTTCCTAATGTTACGGTTGAACCTCAGAAAAACATCGTTCTTTGGTTTAATAATGGAGGAAAGACGCTCGAGGATTTTAACTCAAATTTTGGGACTAGCCTTCCGAGAGAAGCTGTTATTGAATTTACCGATGTGTTTCCAGGGTTTGCAAACGGTGGCAATCGGGCCATTACGATTCGTAGCCAAGAGGGAAAGGACTTGGTTACAGCTTCGTATCTAGGAAGTGAAAACGATAATTACGGGAACGATATTGCTTATAAGTACCCATTGTCTGGTATCTTAATGGATACATATAGCGTTTTAGCAGCGCCAACACCTGGTCATATCGAATCTCACCAAGTTCCCACCCAACCGGTAGAAATACCTGAGAACCCAACGGATACTCAAGCACCAAGTATTCAACACGAACCACTCCAAGCCGCTTCTGAATTTTTGCCCATTACGATAACCGCAGAAATTACGGACAATTTTGCCGTACCCAATGCGACTCTTTTTTATAAAAATGAGACAATGAACGCTTTCTCGAGCATCACTATGATAAAAGAGGGTCAATCCAATATTTTTACAGCTGCCATTCCTGAAGTAGATGTATCGAATCATATAACATATTACATGGAAGCGTCTGACGGGATAAACACCGTAAAAACGGAGCAATATCGAGTCGAAGTCGAAACTACATCTGTTGATTACACTACACTTCCACCATTTCTAGTAACAGAAGTGTTACCAGATTCAACAAATGTCGGCTCAGCAGATGGATATGAGTTTATCGAGATATATAATAATTCAACTAGTCCCGTGTCCCTTAAGGATTACAAACTAAATTATCGCTATTATACAAACGATCCTGGCTCTGATGTTGTCTGGGCTTCTGTTCCTGATGATGTGATTATCCCAGCAAAGGAAACCCTTGTATTTTGGATTATCAATGAACAAAATGGTTCTAAAACGGTAGCGGATTTTAATCAGCATTTTGGTACAAATTTAGCAGAAAATGAGGATATTGTTCGGATTTTCAGCAGTGGAATGGCCAATGGAAGCTTACGCGGACTTGTGATGGCAACCAACACAGGGAGGGAAATTGCTGTTGCCTATTATAATGACGAATCCAATGTGGATGATACGTATGCAGATAATGGAATTCAATATAGGTATCCAACCGATAAGAGCAAAAAGATGTATAAGCTAACGATTGAACAAGCAACCCCTGGTACTGTAAGACCCATCCAAGTTCCAATAACTCCACGTGAGTACCCAATTGATTCGACAAGTCCGGTTCTTGAAAACCTAACGGACGTGATAACCGTCAATCAAAAAGAAAATATCGAAGTCATCGCAAAAGCAACCGATGATAGGGAAGTAAAAACAGTAAAGATTTTTTACAAAATTTCGGGGCAATCGGAGTTTACTGAAGCCATTGTGAAAGAGAATTACGATGATTCCTTCTTTCACCATACGATTTATTCTCCTGAGCTCATCGGTAAAGAATATGTAGATTATTATCTTTTAGCATCCGATGGCACCAATGAGGTAACAAGTGAAACCTATCGCGTACAAGTAACCAACGATCTGGACCAATCTAGTTTACGCCTAAACATAAAAGAGGGAGATAAAGTAGGTGGTGAAAAGGTGGTGAAAGCCACATCCGCGTCTGATGCTCCTGAAAATGTTAAGCTATCAATCGACGAAACAGAAGTAACGACAGATCTGTACTCTTCCATGGAGCATACCGCCTACCTCGCATTTGAAGCAAATGGATTAAATACCTATTTCCAAAATGCAGTGACGATGGGGGAGGAAATCTTATATTTAATGGATAAAGATTGGCTATCAGCATGGAAAACTTTTTCAGTACCCATCACAGCCGATCGATTACAAGTAGGAGATAATATCATCACCCTTCGTTCAGGCAACAAAGCCTCACCATTTGACTTAGAATCAGCAGAAAACAGGGATGATTATGATCTTCGTAACGTAAGGCTTGTTTTAGCTGATGGTACCGTGATCAAAGATCCTAGCCACAACGATCCTGCCCGTATTATAAAAATGAATGATGGGAACCCATTCGTGGATTTCCACTTTCCAATTACGGAAGAGCACGCAAGATCAAAGTCTTATGTATGGAATACATCAACCGTCCCTGATGGCGAACATACGATTACGGTAGCTGACCTCGATGAGGAAGTGAGTGCTACGGTCTTAGTGGATAACACCGCTCCTACGATCACAACGAATATGAAAGAAGGAAAAACCTACAAAGGGGCCTTCACGATTCAAGCTAAAGCAAAGGATGATGGTGCAGGGGTCGAGTTGGTAGAAGCATTTTTAGACGATGAGCCTATCCAAATTCCTTTTGAAACAGCTTCATCAAAACTCATGCCAGGTGAGCACAAGCTCTCTGTTACAGCAAAGGATTCAATAGGGAATTCCTCCACGATGATTGTCCATTTTTCTGTTGTCAATGAAAATCCCTTGCTGCCAACGGACGTTTCATCATTTGGAGAAATACCTGTGGAGGGAGACCCTGTACTCAAGGTAAAAGTGACAGACCCTACAAATGACAAAATGGATGTATCGTTCTATGAAGGGTTCCAATACGATATTGGTGACCAATCACAAGTCAAAGGGTATTCAAACGTGGCCGATATAGAGCCACCTAATGAACCCGCACCTCAAGGAGAAGAGACATTTTCAGAAGACGATATGTCGCTTGTTTCAGAGCAAGACGGGAAGTATTTAACGAAGGATTCTAGTGAAGGCTTTCCATATCACCGATTTGATGTGACCGTCGATGAAAAAGTGGATGGTAATGATGTGGTTGAGCTATTTTGGACAGGAAATTCTCTACCCGGAAGAAAGGTATCTATGTACGCATGGAGCCACGATACAAGCAAATGGGTGCTCATCGACTATAAAATTGCAGGGGATAACGATTTTACATTAAAAGGAAATGTTCAAGTGGATGAATTTGTTCACGAGCAGAAAATTAATGTTCTTGTTCAAGACGAAATTCCTGCAAATCCAAGTGAGTATGATTATACCTTTGTTTGGATGTCGGATACACAATACTACTCGGAAAGCTTTCCATATATATATGAGGAACAAACCAAATGGATTGCTGAGCACCAAGAAGACATGAAAATCAAATACGTCTTCCACACGGGTGATCTCGTGAACATCTCAACCGATATGACCCAGTGGAGTCGCGCAAATGAATATATGAAAGTACTTGATGATCACAATGTCCCGTATGGGGTGCTAGCCGGGAATCACGATGTTGATCAAGTGTCTACGGACTATACGAACTATTATCAATATTTTGGTGAAGACCGTTTTAATAATAAACCGTATTACGGGGGATCGTATTTGAATAATCGAGGCCACTATGATCTCATCTCGGTCGGAGGCAATGATTATATCATGGTGTATCTTGGCTGGGGAGTCACAGATGATGGAATTCAATGGGTGAATGATGTGTTACAGGCACATCCGGATCGGAAAGCGATTCTAAATTTCCATGAATACCTTCTAGCAACAGGTACCCGTCATCCACTAGGAGAGAAGCTTTACAATGAAATCGTCGTTCCAAATAAAAATGTGATGGCTGTTTTAAGCGGACATTATCATGAAGCACAAACATTAATTGATGAAATTGATGACAATGGAGATGGAACTCCTGACCGGAAAGTATATCAAATGTTAGCTGACTACCAAGCAGGTCCTGAGGGCGGCCAAGGCTATATGAGATTATTACACTTTGATGTTTATCAAAATCGTGTGATCGTGAACACGTACTCTCCGTATTTAGATGATTACAATTTTTATAATACAGATACGTATGGAAATAAGGACGAGTTTGTAATGGATCTAGACCTTGCTGCTGCAGACAAACGAGTCGCAACCGATTATTTTTCCGTTAATATTTACACGGAAACCTTAATTGGAGAAGATCGAAAGGTAAAAAGCGGAGGAATAGCCGAAACCACTTGGAAGGGACTAGAGGAGAATCAAACGTACTCCTGGTATGCTGTTGCTTCTGACAAATATACTGGGAACTCCATATCACCTATCTGGACCTTTGTGAAAGGAAAGCCAAAGAGTAAAGATAAAAAAGCTTCTAAACCTGGAAAATGAACTGGAAACGAACATGAGACACTGATCCGGGGGTGGCCCCATGTAAATGGTAAATAAAAAATGGGCGGAAAGCATTATTTCCGCCCATTTTTTATTAGTATCCAACCTCAACAGCTGCTACAACTATGTACATCAAATCATTTTTATCTTCTTTATCAGGAAGAACGATCCCACTTGTTGTAAGCATTCCGCCGTCCTGAACCTGAACGGTCACCTCTCCGTACGGAAGAACTGCCTTCACCGCTTCAATATCAAGTAACTCTTTGTCTCCAGGAACCGCCAATTTCACATTTACCTTCATGTTCTCTAGCTTGTTTTCCGGAAGAACTGTGCGAATGCCAGGCATTGAGTTAAAATGAATTGCATTTTGCACTGCGCGAATCGCTGCTTTTGTCACGTTTTGTCCGTGAACATCAATCCCCATTCCTGTTTCAATAAACATTATCTGATCCATAAGTTTCCCTGCCTTTATCATTTTTCTCCATCTAAGGATAACGCAAATCAGTCGATTTACCAACTAAAAGGGGTGGTCTAGCCATCATAAAATAGAAACATTTGGTTATTTTAATAAAAGAAACCCAATTTCTTGCCGTAACACCACCATCTCCAATCCAAAATTACAAAACGAGTTGATCAAATGAAAAAAAGCATTCTTTTATTAATCATAGTCGCCTTAACTAATTTAATCACAAGCAGCTCTTATGCTGAAAATAACAATGGTATTCAAACCATTCACACAAATAAATCAGCATATAACGGTGTACATCTTCATGCAAATATTGTGTACGCGAAGACTAAGGTCAAACCTTTACATATGCACATCTTGCTACCAAAACAAAAGTCAACACCTCGTCCTTTGATCGTGTTTATAAAGGGAGGAGGCTGGGGATTCCATCATCCACAAAAGACCTTTGAGTTCATCCCGCAATTAGTGATGTTCGCCAAACACGGCTATGTGGTGGCAAGTATCGAGCATCGTACAAGTCATGAAGGAAAATTTCCGACCCAGCTTTACGATGTGAAAAATGCCATTCGATACTTACGTGCCCACGCAGTTCAATACAATATCAATCCAAATAGAATTGGTGTATGGGGCAACTCCTCCGGTGGCCACCTAGCGGCTCTGCTAGGAACCACAGGACAAGTAGGTGAACTAGAAGGCAATGGTGAATACTTGAACGAGTCAAGCTCCGTGCAAGCCGTAGTCGATTGGTATGGACCGACAGACATGTTACAGATGAGTAAATATCCCGCTGATGTTGATTTCGACTCACCAAACTCACCAGAATCAGTGCTCATTGGCGGACCTCTTCAAGAAAACAAGGAAAAAGTGAAACGCGCCAACCCCATCACATATATAACCAAGGATGATCCACCATTTTTAATTATGCATGGTGACAAAGATCTTAGGGTTCCATACAATCAAAGTGTCCTTTTATACGAAGCACTAAAAAAAGCAAACGTAGAAGCAACCATGATTAAAATCAAAGGCGCAGGTCACGGTGGATTTTCCCAACCAGAAATATTAAAAACCGTACAACAATTTTTTGATAACCATTTAAAAAGGTGAGCCACTAGGTTCACCTTTTCGCATTCTACCTACTTTGTTACATAAATGGTAACAAAATCGTCATATTTATCCTTTTAAATGAGATAGTACAAACTTTCTAGATAAGGAGGGTCTTAGATTAGGTGAAGAAGACACATGTATATGAAGTGGATTTTATGCGAACGTTCATCATGCTGGGGGTTTTATCCGTACATACGATGACGATCTTTAATCAACAATTTGATGATTGGACGATTCCCTTTCTGTCGATGTCTGCCTTCCATTCCTCGATGAAAGTGACAAGACTTGCCTTTATGTTCATCACGGGATTTGTCTTGTTCCTTACGTATTATCATAAGGAACTTAAACTTTTTAGTTTTTGGAAAAAAAGACTATCATTGATCGCCATTCCCTATTTGTTTTGGAACATCGTTTATCTATTGTTTCGAGGGACGTACAGCATTGATTTTAACGGATCCATCACAGCTTTTTTAGTGGAACTTATGAATTCGTTGCTACAAGGTGATGAGTTTTATATTTATTTTGTTTTGGTAAGTTTCCAGTTTTATCTCGTGTTTCCGTTTTTACTAGCTTTGCTGAAAAGGTATGAAAAATGGCATTTACAACTATTTGTTGGAAGTGTGATTTTTCAGGTGCTATTAACTACCTTTTATAAGCTAGGGATACCACATCTTGATACAAGCAATTGGCCCTATTTGCTTTCTCATTACGGTGTATTTGTGTTGTCGTATCAATGCTGGTTTATTGCAGGGGGAATGGTGGCCTGTCACTACGAAAAAATATCTTCGTTTTTGGAACAACATAAAAAGACGATTCTTTTTCTTTTACTTGCTGGAGTCGTCATTATGTGGGTGTATTACGTTTTTAATCGCTTCATTCTTTTGGAAAGTGACAAAAGGGCACAGTCGCCACAGCAACCGATTTTCCTCCCGTATAGCCTACTAGTGATTGCCATTCTTATGATTTATGGTAGAAAGTGGGCTAGCGTTCGCAACGAACCAAAATGGGAAAAATTCAGCCAATTTATTATGTTTGCGTCTAGTTGTTCCTTTGGCATGTTTCTCGTCCAACCGTTTCCACTGTTTATGATTAAACAAATGGTGCCACTGTTCTCTGAAACAAAGTGGATGTATGTGTTTGTTCTTCCGGCTTCGATTGTGTTTGTGTATGTCACATCAATGATCCTTTCGTACATGTTGAACAAAACCCCCATCGTTTCCTATGTGGTCGGAAAAAAGTCAAAACTTCCACGTTGGCCAAAAATGGTGAAGGCAAGGGAACAACTGTAAGAAATTAGATAGGAGTGGATTCGAATGTCAAAACTAACCCATCAAATACAAGAGGCGTTGCTACAAACGAGACCCATCTTACATGAAAAAGAAACCTGGTATACAACAAGAGAATTGCAATGGGAGATGGCTAAAGTTCAAGATTATTTGATCACAGCAGGTGTCTCAAAAGGAGACCGTGTCCTAGTGGGTCTTCCAAACTCGTATCAATTTATTTCTATTTTTCTAGGAATTATTGATTATGGAGCGGTCATAGTACCGATTAATCCCAACATGCCAGAGATTGAATTTCTCTCCTTCATTGAAAGAAGCAAGCCGGTATTTGGATTTATCAAACCAGAGTATACAAACTTTTTATTAAAAGAAGAAGTGAAGTCGATTCCACTCGATTCCTTTTGCCGTGTGGACTACGACGGTTACACCTTCTTTGATTTTAAAGATATACCTCAACCACACCAGCGTGAATCCAATATAGAAGAAGATTCCATTGCCATCCTTTTATATACATCGGGGACAACCGGGGTTCCGAAAGCAGTTGGATTAACTCATGGACAAATTCTGGAAACAGCCACAAATATTATCATGTCTCATGAACTGAAGTCAACGGATACGACATACTGCTTTTTGCCATTGTTTCATATTAATGCACAAGTGGTGGCGGTTCTTTCGACCATTTTATCACATGGGAAAATCGTTCTTGAAGAGAAGTTCAGTGCAACAAAGTTTTGGAATGTCATCCAAGAGTTTCAGATCACATGGGTATCAGCCGTACCTGCGATTATATCGATTTTACTAGAAAAACCACAGCCGAAAGAGATTCCCACTCATGTTCGATTTATCCGTTCCGCCTCAGCACAGCTACCGATGATTCATGCGAAACGATTTGAACAACGATTTGGAATTCCGTTAATTCAATCGTATGGAATGACAGAAGCGGCTAGTCAGATTTGCGTAAATCCACTTCCACCTAAAAAAAGAGTACTAGGATCTGTTGGTCTGCCAGTTGGGCTTCAGCTTCAAATTGTCGACTCAAACGGAAGAAAAGTACCTGCAAATAAAGTAGGGGAAATAACCATTCGTGGAAAAAATGTCATCACATCGTATGTGGAAGCTCTAAATCAAGATGATTTTCGAAATGGCTGGTTTCATACCGGTGATCTCGGGTTTATGGACCAGGAAGGGTATGTGTTTATCGTTGGTCGAATCAAAGAAATGATTAATCGCGGAGGCGAAAAAATCAGTCCCTACGAGGTGGAGGACGTGATACGTCAGCTTCCTATGATTAAAGAAGCCGCTGTGATCGGGATCCCGCACCATCTCTATGGGGAAGAAATCGTTGCCTATATTCGTCAAAATCAACACGATCACAACGATGAATTGGAACAGTTGGTTATGGATCATTGTAAAAGATACCTAACAAGCTTCAAATGTCCAGCAAAAGTTGTCATCGTTGAAGATCTCCCTCATGGACCAACAGGAAAAGTGCAAAGAAGTAGATTAAAAGAAATAAGTGTGGAATATTTTCAAAATCTCCAGCATTCAAGTATGAGATAAAAATAGATAGGTTGTGTATAACTTTGAAAATGAATAAAAAGTATCTAATGATCCTTAGTAGTTTGCTTCTGCTCTGTTTCGTGACGATCGGTTGCAGCAATCAATCGAGTACGGAAAAAGAGGAAGAAAAGGTAGTTAGAATTGGTTACCAAAAAAATGGACCTCTGTTTATTGTAAAGTCAAGAGGAACATTAGAAGATAGTTTAAAAGAGCTAGGGTTTACGGTCGAATGGAAGGAATTCCAGGATGGACCTTCCCTTTTAGAAGCGCTAAATGCAGGAAGCATTGATTTTGGCCGAACCGGGAACACACCACCGATCTTCTCACAGGCAGCGGGTTCTCAACTAACATATGTTGCTGCTGGATTTTCGAAGTATGAAGGCAGTGGGATTCTTGTGAAAAATGACTCAACGATCACGTCGCTTGCTGATTTAAAAGGAAAAAAGATCGCTTTTTCAAAAGGCTCTAGCTCTCATTATTTAATCGTCAAAGCCTTAGAATCTGTTGGTCTTTCTCTCGATGATATCGAACCTGCCTACTTAACTCCCGGAAATGCTCGGATTGCATTTGAACAAGATCAGGTGGACGCATGGGTCGTGTGGGATCCTTATACATCTTCTACTGAAGTAAATGCCAATGCCAAATTACTGGTCAATGGGGAAGGCTTAACCTCTGATCGCGACTTTTTTGTTTCTACCGAAAATTTCGCAACTAACGAAGAAGAAGTACTTAACTCCGTTCTTAAAGAAGTGTCAGAGTCTATGGAATGGGCGAATAGTCATCATGAGGAGCTCATTGAATTACTAGCAAAAGAGCTCAAAATGGACGAAGCTTCTGTTACCTTAGCGGTTGAACGACGCGTGTATGGGGTAGAGGACATTAATGATGAAATATTGAATGAACAACAAGAAATGGCTGACTTGTTTTACACATTAGAGATTATTCCTAATGAAATAAAGGTCAACGAGGCAGTCAAACAGTAAGAATGGAGGGAAAGGGAATGTTCAATCGTATATGGAGGGAAAAGCTGATTCCTTGGATGATTCCTATGATGATCCTTGGGTTATGGCAGATTCTTAGTATGAACGGGATGATTCCGGCTACCATTCTACCGTCACCAATCGCAGTGATCCAATCTGGAGCGGAGCTTACTGCATCAGGTGAATTAATCAACCACATCTCTATAAGTCTAGGTCGTGCCTTAACCGGTTTTCTGATCGGTGGATTATTAGGTTTTCTATTCGGCTTATTTAATGGGTTATTTAAACCTTTGGATTTACTATTGGATACTTCGATTCAAATGCTTAGAAATATTCCGCATTTAGCGTTACTTCCACTCGTTATCCTTTGGTTCGGAATTGATGAAGTGTCTAAGGTGTTTCTCGTCGCTTTAGGGGTTCTTTTTCCCATCTATATCAATACGTATCACGGAATCAAATCGGTTGATAAAGGACTTATTGAAATGGGAAGAGCCTATGGTCTGAAAGGATATTCGCTTTTCCTTCAGGTCATTTTACCAGGTGCGTTATCTTCCATTTTGGTAGGAATTCGCTACTCTTTAGGGGTCATGTGGACGACACTTATTGTGGCAGAGACCATCGCCGCCAATTCTGGGATCGGTTATATGGCCATGAACGCCAGAGAATTTATGCAAATGGATGTGATTGTGTTAAGCATTCTCATTTACTCCTTACTCGGCAAACTCTCCGATTGGATTGCAAAGCTCTTTGAAAAGAAATGGCTGATGTGGAAACAGTTATCGTAACAAAAGGAGAGTGGTATCTTATGGACTTTAACCCAATATTACATGTTGATCGTGTTCGAAAATCATATAGCAACACCCCGGTATTAAAAGGAATTGACCTGTCTATTTTTCAAGGAGAGTTTGTTTCAATCGTCGGGAAAAGTGGCTGCGGGAAAAGTACGTTGCTTCGTATTATAGCTGGTCTAGAAGATATTAATGAGGGTGTAGTAAAAGTAAACGGTGAAAGCTTAACAACCATTAACGGTGATGCAAGAATGATGTTCCAAGATGGAAGATTGCTGCCGTGGAAAACACTCCTACAAAATGTCGGTTTAGGCTTAACGGGTGATTGGAAACCTAAAGCTACGTATGTATTAAATAGTGTTGGTTTAAAAGAACGAGCTGACCATTATCCATCTTCGCTATCAGGCGGACAAAAGCAACGAGTAGCACTAGCTCGAGCCCTTGTCCATGAACCAAAACTGTTATTGTTAGATGAGCCACTGGGAGCTCTTGACGCGTTAACTCGAATGGAAATGCAAAGCCTGATTGAATCCGTATGGAAAGAGAATCGACTCACAGCGATTTTGGTCACGCATGATGTGGAAGAAGCCGTACTTCTATCGGACCGAGTAATTGTGATTGGAGAAGGAGAAGTGGTGATGAACAAAAATATTGATTTACCTAGGCCTAGAAGTCGATCCAACCCAACCTTTCATCACTATACCGAGGAAATTCTTGATGTGATAATGGAAGAAAGCTGTGAAAAGAAGAGTAATTACAAAATTGTTTAATGATTCTTTCATCATTTGTTCATAAATTGGTAATAATTTCTGGACATCCTACCTTCTGTAGTACAAAACATAAGATGAAGGAGGAAAGAAATGGTGAAAAAGATCAGTGGATTATTTGTGGTTGCTCTAGTTTTTGGATTGATGGGTTCTGTTCAAGCATTTGCTGCAACAGAGGAAAAGGTGGAAGTGGAATCGAAGGAAGCACATGCCCATAAGGGACATTTCCACCACAGTCCAGAGTTTCTTGAGAAAAAAGCGAAAGAGTTAGGGATATCAACCGAAGGAAAAAATTCCGAGACAATAGCAAAAGAAGTACGTGAAGCCATGATTAAGAAAAAGGCGGAGGAGCTCGGAATCAAAACAGAGGGAAAGGACTTTGACATCCTCGCGAAAGAAGTAAAAGAAACCTTTATTAAAAAACAAGCAGACGAGCTTGGAATTAAAACAGATGGAAAAGATAGTGATACGTTAGCAAAAGAAGTACGTGAAACCATCATAAAAACAAAGGCAAAGGAACTCGGCATTTCTACTGAGGGTAAAGAACTCAAAGAACTAGCCAAGGAAGTTCGTGAAGCCAGCATCAAGAAAGAAGCAAAAGAATTGGGAATATCTACAGAAAATAAAGATTTCCGTCAACTAGCACATGAAGTACGAGAAGCAAAAATTCTTCAGGCGGCAAAGAAATTAGGCATTTCTACCGAAAATAAAACGACGGAAGAACTTTTTGATGAAATTATGACCCATCATGAAGAGGAAGCAAAAAAGTTAAAGCTGTTTCCCTAACGTCAAATGTGACTATTCTATTAGAGTAGTCACATTTTTTATGTTCCAAATAGTGGTACCATCACATACATTTCGTATAAACTAAAAAAAAGATGGTGACCCCGTATCTTTTTTTATCCGTTCTTCGTTTAAAAGATAGAGAGTGCTGAAGGAGTGATGGTGGTGCAAAGTAAAGTTAGGAAGAATGAGACGGATGTTCAGCAACATCCGAGTCTTACACGTGAGGAAGAAATCGAGGAACTTTATTCAAAACTTCAACGCTATTGTCAGTTCATTTCCCAAAATAAATGGGATGGAGAGGATTTGGCTCAGGAATCGTTCCTGAAGGCTTGGCTTCATTATAAGTTTCAGCCGGAGATTTCTGCCGCGCTTGTGAATAAGATTGCTCATAATGAATGGATCGACACCATTAGAAAGCGAAGCAAAGAGTCTCTTGAAGACATTCCTGAACCTTCTCAAATTGAGACCGATCGAATAGTAAATCGACTGGAAGCGATTCAACAACTAATTCATCAATTAACCCCGAAACAAGCGATTATGTTTGCATTAAAAGAAGGCTTTCAGTTCCAGCTTTCGGAAATAGCGGAGCTTTTGGATTCTTCTGAAGGTGCTGTAAAGGCGGCCATCTTTCGGGCAAAACAGCGACTTGGAAAAAAGGACTCAAAAGAAACCAATCCTTTAATTGATCAGTATTGGAATGAGGAAGATCGCCAACAAATCGAGATCATTCTTCATGAATCTTTCAAGTCTCAAGATCCGTCCATACTCATTCGTTCCATTCCGAACATTCGCTCGTTACGAAAAGATAGCAACCCAACTTGCACGATGAAACCATCACCTCTCTTCAATTATCCTTCAAGCACTGTCTTTATGGCTGCATAATTTTATGCAAGTGAAACGAAGGAGGAAACAATCATGAGTTTAATTCCATATGTAATCGAACAATCAAACCGCGGGGAACGTTCGTACGATATTTACTCTAGACTATTAAAGGATCGGATAATAATGATCGGTGAGGAGATTAATGATGCTGTTGCAAACAACGTAGTAGCACAGTTATTGTTTTTAGCAGCCGATGATCCGGAGAAAGACATTTCTATTTATATCAATAGTCCAGGCGGTTCCACTTCTGCAGGATTTGCGATATTTGATACGATGCAATACATTAAGCCAGATGTAAGAACGATCTGTACAGGTATGGCTGCTTCCTTTGGGGCGATGCTCTTACTTGCTGGAACAAAAGGGAAGCGGATGGCACTTCCAAACAGCGAAATCATGATTCATCAACCTCTTGGGGGAGCCAGGGGGCAAGCAACAGAAATCGAAATCTCAGCTAAACGTATTATCAAACTTCGCGAACATATCAACCAGATTATTTCCGAACGAACTGGCCAGCCTGTGGAGAAGGTAGCGAGGGATACAGACCGAGATTATTTTATGAGCGCAGAAGAAGCGAAGGAATATGGGATTATTGATGAAATTATTAAATAGATAAAAAGAGGAGTAGCTTCTTTTAAAGGCTACTCCTTTTATGATACAAGTTTTAATCCAATCACAGACCCTAACACCATGGCAATAAAAAGCATTCGTTTCCAATCATTCGATTCACCATAAAACATAATTCCGATAATGGCACTACCTGCAGTCCCAATTCCTGTCCAAATCGCATAAGCTGTTCCCATCGGTATCGTTTTCATCGCAAATGAGAGAAGAAAGAAACTCGCTCCAAATCCAAGAACAACGAATGCTAGTGAGTACCAATTTCGCTTTAGGTTGAATTGGTTGATCAAACTCACACCAACAATTTCAAGTAATCCTGCTAAAATTAAGGCAAACCAAGCCATTATCTTTCCTCTCCTTCCAGAACTTTTTCTCCTGTGACCATCTTAAGCCCAATAATTCCTATTAATAAAATCAGAATCAGTAGCATTTTTTCTATTTTAAAAAGATCTCCGAAAAACAAGATATCTGCCAATACCGTGCCGACGGTTCCTAATCCGACAAAGACTGCATACACCGTTCCAACTGGTAGGGCGCGGCTCGCGCGAAGCATCACATAGAAACTGATAGAAATCGAAATTCCTGTTCCTAACCAACCCCACACATCATCGGCATGCTTCAACCCAATCACCCAAAACACCTCAAAAAAAGCAGCAATAAATACCATGATCCAATGCTTATTCATGTGAAATCCCTCCAAATATTATTATTCCCACAAAACAAAAAAGCCCGAGAGCTACTGAAAGATCAGTTACCTCCCGGGCTTTTATCCCTCCGTGACACAGCAAAAACTGTGAGTTTCCTCTCGGACCAGACCAACAAGCTGTTGCGGAACCCTAGAAAACATTTTCCATATATAACAAAATATATTATACACATATATGAAATTTATGCAAATAGATTACATATTTTATAATTTTATAAATAAGTATGATAGTAAGAACAAATCTTCTACCACTTTTGTCGAAATATGATATAATTCTCGAGGGATAAATAAAAAGAGGTTCTAGCTACCCTCTCTAAAAAACTAAGGAAAACAGTACTGCTTTCTTAGTGGTACTGTTTTTTCCGTTAAAAAGGAGCATGCAAATTGAAAAACGATAAAGCCATTGTTGTGTTTAGCGGTGGACAGGATAGCACGACTTGTTTATTTTGGGCGCTTAAAAACTTTAAAGAAGTTGAAGCGGTAACGTTTGACTATAACCAACGTCATAGCTTAGAAATACAATGTGCAAAAAATATAGCCAATGAATTAGGTGTAAGACACCATATTTTAGATATGTCATTACTCAATCAATTAGCACCGAATGCGTTAACTCGCTCAGATATTGAAGTAAAAGAAGGAGAAGAAGGAGAGCTTCCATCAACTTTTGTTCCAGGAAGAAACCTATTATTCCTTACTTTTGCTGGTGTTTTAGCACGTCAGGTAGGTGCGAAGCATTTAGTAACAGGCGTTTGCGAAACAGATTTTAGCGGGTATCCAGATTGCCGTGACATTTTTATTAAATCATTAAATGTTACCTTAAATCTTTCCATGGATGATCAATTTGTTATCCATACCCCTCTTATGTGGTTAAACAAGGCCGAAACATGGGCACTAGCTGATGAGCTAGGCAAGCTAGATTATGTTCGTGAAAATACTTTAACTTGCTATAATGGCGTCATCTCTGATGGCTGTGGAGAATGCCCCGCTTGTGTGTTACGTAAAAGAGGCCTTGATGATTTTTATAACGGGAGGTTTTAACGCATGTACGGATTTCGCATCGTAGAGAATCTTCAAAAAATTGATCAAGACATCAAACGAAACGAACTAAAATATCATACAAAGCGTGTGCTTGTGAGTAAGGAATTTACGTTTGATGCTGCACACCACCTACATTGTTATGAAGGAAAATGCAAAAACCTTCACGGCCATACGTATAAAGTGATCTTTGGCATTAGCGGCTTTGTTGATGATAGAGGCTTAATGATGGACTTTGGTGACATTAAAGACATTTGGAAAAATGAAATTGAAATTTTCCTTGATCATAGATATTTAAACGAAACCTTGCCACCGATGAACACAACGGCGGAAAACATGGTTGTCTGGATTTATGAAAAAATGCAAGAAGCTGTTTCAACAGAAGAACGTCAAAATCTGTATCATGGGGCAAGAGTGGAATTTGTTAAACTCTATGAAACTCCTACAAGCTACGCGGAAGCAAGAAGGGAGTGGATGGAGGAATGAGTAAGATTCCTGTGTTAGAAATTTTTGGTCCTACGATTCAAGGGGAAGGCATGGTCATCGGGCAAAAAACGATGTTTGTCCGCACAGCTGGGTGTGACTATTCGTGCAGCTGGTGCGACTCTGCCTTCACATGGGATGGAAGTGCAAAAGACGATATTCGCATGATGGAAGCAGAAGAAATTTGGCACGAGCTTAAGGAAATCGGCGGAGACAATTTTTCATTTGTAACAATCTCTGGTGGAAACCCAGCCCTTTTGAAAAATCTTGAGAGATTGATTGGCCTACTAAAAGAAAAGCACATCAAGATCGGGATTGAAACACAAGGGAGCCGTTGGCAAGATTGGTTTTTACAAATTGACGAACTTACTCTATCTCCTAAGCCGCCAAGCTCTGGCATGGAGACGAATTTTGAAGTGTTGGACAGCATTTTTGCCAACTTGCAAACAGGAGAGTTTGCGAATCAAGTGAGTGTAAAAGTGGTTATTTTTGATGATCTTGATTTAGAGTATGCGAAAATGGTTCATAAAAGATACGCTACAATTCCTTTTTACTTGCAAGTAGGGAATGACGACCTCACCAATACAAACAACGACGAGCTTGTGAAAAAGCTTTTACAAAAATACGAGTGGCTAGTAGATCGTGCTGTTGCTGACCCTGAGCTAAACGATGTAAAAGTTTTACCACAATTACATGCCTTTTTATGGGGTAATAAGCGCGGAGTATAAGATAAAATAGAAGCATTCACCTTATTGGTGGATGTTTTTTTATTTCACACTTCGAATATTTCGTAAGTGAAAATAATTCCATTTTATGTTATCATATAAAGATATAAATCTTGCAAAGTATTAGCGAATGATGAAAATTGGAGATGTAAAGGATGGAAACGTGGAAACGAAATTTGTGGGTACTTTGGATTGGCGTCTTTTTTACAGCAGCTAGTTTTTCAATGGTCATTCCATTCTTACCCATCTTTCTGATTCAAATTGGTGTACACGACCATACGGAAATGTGGTCAGGATTATTGTTTAGCTCCGCCTTTTTTGCAGGGGCAATTGCCTCTCCATTTTGGGGAAGAATAGCCGATAAATACGGTAGAAAACCAATGATTGTAAGGGCCGGAATTGTCCTGTTCTTTATTTACACTTTAATGGCTTTTGTTACGAACCCTTATCAAATTTTGGTACTTCGAATTTTACAAGGATTACTGAGTGGCTTTATCCCTGGAGCCATCGCACTTATCGGAACCAATACCCCCTCCAAGCACGTAGGATATGCGTTATCACTCATATCGACTGCGTCGGCCTCCGGTATGATTGCTGGACCATTAATTGGTGGTGCCATTGCAGAGTGGGTAGGTAACAGATGGGCGTTCGCAACAGGTGGGATAATTGTCTTCTTTGCCACGATTCTTATTATCTTATGGGTGAAAGAAGAAAACTTTGTTCCAAGTAAGGAAAGAGGATCGGTTACGAACGATATCAAGTTAGCAATGTCCAACCGTCCACTAATGATGGTCATTGTACTGACCATTATAACCAGTTGTTCCATCATGATCCTTGAGCCTGTTCTTCCATTGTATGTGGTGAAAATCGGTGGATCCTATGAAAATACTTCTCTATTAGCGGGAATCATCTTCTCCTTGCCTGGAATTGCTAGTGCTTTGTTCGCACCGGTATGGGGTAAATGGGCAGATAAAGTAGGATTCCATAAAGTATTATTTATCGGTCTTCTCGGTGGGGGGATTGGTATGCTTGCCCAAATCGCGTTTACACAAATTTGGGGATTCTCTATCGTACGCTTCTTGTTCGGAATCTTCTTCTGTGCGGTATTCCCAGCATTAAACGGTCTTGTGGTAAAGGCAACGGAAGAGGATTTCCGCGGAAGAGCGTTCGGACTAAACCAAACTGCGAACCAATTGGGGGGTATGATTGGACCGATGATTGGTGGAGCAATTGGGGGTCTATTTCCTATACAATCAGTTTTCCTTGTTACCGCGATTTTATTATTTGCAGCAACTGCTTTTGTCTACTGGAACGGAACCGGAGTTCAGACATCTACAAAGAGAAGAGTCGCACATAGCAAGTAAAAAGGACGCCCCTGTGCGTCCTTTTTATGTTACCCAATTTTAGCAGCTGGAGCTGATTGCTCTACTGTATTTTTTTGAATAAGGAAAGAAGTTAATAGAGCTAAAATACTACCGAAAAATCCAAACTGGAATAAATGATGAATTCCGTCCATATCGGTTGCACCTGTGGTTAACAAATATCCCATGACCGTTACGCCAATAACGGTACCCATGTTTCGACAGAGCATAAAAAACGCTGTTGATACTCCTTTTTCATGGACTCCCACCAGTTGTTGAACCCCAATCACTCCAACTGTGGAGAGCATTCCAAAGGCGATACCTTGAATAAGCATGACAAAGAATACAAACCAAAAGCCATGACTTGGATCTAGAAGAAGCAATAAAAGACCAGATGCGAATAAGAACACATTGCCGATAATCAGCAATCTTCGGTACCCGTATTTTAAAATCCACTTTCCTGCAGGTACGGCTGCCATCATCCAGCCAATAGCCGAACCGAGCAGAGCGACACCACTGAGGAATAAGGAAAGACCAGCGATATTTTGTAAAAACAACGGGATATAACTTGCTGTTCCAAAGAGAGCAAGGTTCCCGATAAAACCATTAAAATTAATTCTCGAAATCATTTTGTTTTTAAACATAGAGAACGGAACAATGGGTGAAGCTTGTTTTTTCTCAAAGAAATAGAATCCCACAAGCAATAACACTCCTACAATGCAATAGATCCATCTATTTTGCTCAACCACTGTAACAAGAAGCAGACTAGTAATGCTAGCTCCGAAAAGCACCGCACCAAAATAATCGACCTTTGCTTTCTTCGGTTCGTATTCCTCTTTATAAGCCAATAAAGTGACAAACGAAATCAGACAGATTGGTAGGTTAATATAGAAAATCCATCTCCATGTTAAAACTTCAACAAAGAATGATCCTAATAGGGGAGCAAGTACAGCCGATAACCCCCACATTCCTGTGAATAACGCTTGGATTTTCCCGCGTTTTTCTACTGAGAACAGGTCGCCAGCGATAATGGCTGGAAAGGGCATCATAAATCCGGCACCCATCCCTTGTACGGCTCGGAAAATAACCAGTTGAATCATATTCGCAGACACGCCACATAGAAGTGATCCAGCTAAGAAAAGTAAAATTCCGAAGCCGAACACTTTCTTTCTTCCAAACAAATCAGATAATCTTCCGGCCACCGGGGATAAAATGGTGCTTGCAATCATATAGGAAGCAAAAGACCATGCATACAAATCAAAACGGCCAAGCTCCTCCGCAATGACGGGCATGGTGGTGTTCATGATTGTTGTATCAATGGATGCAACTAGCATCGCCAGTACAATACTAATCATGACAGTTACTCGACTATTCATAAAAATTCTCCTTTTTACTGCTTGATATATATAATACTTCGAAAACAGAAGTATCTTGAACTTGAAGTATATTAAAGCAATTGGTTGTTTATGTCAAGAGGAGGGGTCACAACAGAGGTTTCATAGTATTTTGCAAACTTGATTGCACATATATTTATTGGTATTGTCACAACACGATTAACTTGACCGTACAAATATAGTTCTTTAGTCACATTGATAGTTTAGTAGAACTTAGTGTACTCTGTATTTAGGTTAAGTTGAAAGCGCTTAATCTAAATATGGTTGTACGTACATATATAAAAATGAATAGGAGGTATTTTTTACATTTATTGTGAAACAAGAATTTAAATCGGAAAGCGAGAGGAAAAGATGAGTAAACGAACTTTGCAAAAATTATTTTTGAGTATCGTCGCTATTTCATTAATTATTCCGATCTCGGCATTTGCAACTAGTAAAAATACAACAGAAGATACAATGGAAGCTCCAACCTTTGAAAATGCGTCAGTTCATGATCCATCCGTCATTAAAGTAGACGAAACGTATTATGTGTTCGGCTCGCATTTAGCTGCCGCTAAATCGAATGACCTTATGAAGTGGGAACAGGTAGCAAATGGAGTAAGCAGCAACAATCCACTTTTTGAAGATGTGGTTAAAGAATTAAAAGAGACGTTTGATTGGGCTCAATCAGATACTTTATGGGCAGCTGATGTGATTCAGCTAGAAGATGGAAAGTTTTATATGTATTACAATGCTTGTAAAGGGGATTCTCCAAGATCAGCACTTGGTGTGGCGGTAGCTGACAGTGTAGAAGGACCTTATAAAGATTTAGGAATCATTATAAAATCCGGTATGTGGAATCAAACGAGTGAGGATGGAACGATTTACGATGCAAGAATTCATCCAAACGCGGTTGATCCAGATGTATTTTTTGATAAAGACGGAAAGCTTTGGATGATGTACGGTTCGTATTCCGGCGGTATTTTCATTATGGAAATGGATCCTGAAACGGGGAAGCCATTGCCAGGCCAAGGCTATGGAAAGAAATTATTAGGTGGAAATCATAGTAGAATTGAAGGCGCTTACGTATTATACAGCCCAGAAACGGACTACTATTATATGTATCTTTCATTTGGAGGTCTTGATGCAGTTGGCGGCTATAATATGCGTGTCGTTCGCTCCGAGAATCCAGATGGTCCATACTATGATGCACAAGGCAATGACATGATTAACGTTAAGGCAGACCCTAGCCTTCCTATATTCGATGACAAGTCTATTGAGCCATATGGGGTAAAAGTCATGGGGAATCACCTTTTTGATCGAAAGATCGGTGACGAAGGGACAGGAATCGGTACTGGCTATATATCTCCAGGCCATAACTCAGCCTACTATGATCCAGAAACAGGTGAACACTTCCTAATTTTCCATACTCGTTTCCCGCAAACAGGCGAAATGCATGAAATCCGTGTTCATCAAATGTTTATGAATAAAGATGGTTGGCCAGTGGTAGCACCTTATCGCTATGCTGGTGAGGAATTAGAAAAAGTATACCGAGAAGATATCATTGGCGACTACAAAATGATCAACCACGGAAAAGACATTTCGGCAGAAATTAAGAAAACCGTTGATATTACTCTAGCGAAAAACAATAAAATCACTGGTGATGTGACAGGAACGTGGAAGAAGACGGACCATAACTCAGCCGAGTTGATTATTGATGGCAGAACGTTTAAAGGGGTATTTTTACGTCAGTGGGACCCAACCTCAGAAACATATGTGATGACCTTTAGTACATTATCACAAGAAGGAATAGCGGTTTGGGGAAGCAAGGTTCCAACTAAGACAGATAAAGAAATCGTCGCAGACGTTGAAGCAGATTTGAATATTGGTGATACTACAGCTGTGATTAATAATCTCGAGCTACCAACGGAAGGTACACGTGATGCAGTAATCAGCTGGTCATCTTCAAATGCAGATGTAGTAACAGACACAGGGATCATTACACGTCCTGCAGCTGGTTCTGACCCTGCCGAAGCGACATTAACAGCAACGATTCAAAAAGGAAGCGAAACAACAACAAAAGTCTTTACCATTTCTGTTCTGCCAGCAAAGGCAAGTGGGGAAATTGCACACTATTCCTTTAACGGAGATTTAACAGATTCATTAGGTAATTTAACCGCAGGAACGGTTACTGGAAATCGCATTGATAATACGACTGGATACATCAGCTACACAGAAGGAAAAAGTGGAAATGCGGCTGTTTTTAACGGGGATTCAGGAGTACGACTACCAAATGGCTTGATTTCAAGCAACTCCTATTCTGTCGCACTTTGGTTAAAGCCTGAACAGCTTACAGCATTTACTACCACATTCTTTGGGGCAAGAGATGCAAACAACTGGGTGAGTCTTGTTCCAATGGGACCAGTTGGAAATCAAACGATGATCTGGTCTGGTACAACATGGTACGATGCCGTTACGGGGATGACAATTCCAGCTGGAGAGTGGACGCATCTCGCATTTACAGTCAACGAAGGTCAAATCTCGGTATACGTGAATGGAGAAGAGAAATTTAACAAAGACGGTTTCCCGAATGTATTTACAACAACAAACGGAACCTTTGGCCTGGGTGTAAACTGGTGGGACACACCATATAAAGGGTTAATCGATGAGTTACATGTATATGAAGGATCATTAACCGCAGAGCAAGTGGCAGAATTGAGTAAGTAAATATAAAATCCAACTCACTGGTTGTAGGGTGAGTTGGATTTTTTGGTTTTCGTGGTCCAATAAGAATCGCAAGTAAATCAGGTGTAATGCAAATAAATCTTCGGAATAGCAAATATAATATTATGAACGCAAATAAAATCTGAGAATCGCAAAAATACTAGTATAATCCCTAGTATATTTTAGAGAACTACAAAATAACTTTCTCAATTACTATGAAAAAACAAAGAATATCAAAAAATACCCGACTAAACCCTAACGAAACACTTAATTTTATCACTCTTTTATATACCATACTATCCTAAATATTTATAGTACCAATAGGAATTTCGTTCTTAATCACGAATTAGTATAAAGAATAAGAAAAGGGGGAGTAGGGTTATGAAAATGAAGAGTAAAATTTTACGTACCATGTTAATCGGAGCAATGTTTGCATCACTACCAATGACAACGCTTGCGAAAGACAACAAACAACTCGACTATGTGGCTCTAGGTGATTCGTTAGCCGCTGGGGCAACACCTTATCGTGAACTCGATAAAGGGTACGCAGATTTTCTAGTTGATCGTTATGAGCAATCACAGTACGAAATCACTTTAAATAACTATGGTGTCCCTGGATACAGGACTACCAATATCGTAAGTGAGCTTCTCAATCCTACCAATTCCAAATACGGTCCACTAAGGGAATCCATTAAAAACGCTGAACTTATTACCATTGATATTGGAGCGAATGATTTGTTAGCCAATTTAAAAACGATACAGCAAAATCCTTCCACAGCACCAGCTGTCCTAAACACCATTGCCCAAAATTTATACCTCATTTTAAGTGAAATCGAAAAAATCAATCCTAGAATAAAGGTCTATGTCATGGGCTACTACAATCCATTCCCTCATTTACCAAAGCAAGAGCAGGCTGTCTTACTTCCATTATTAGATGCGCTGAATCAGACCATTGAAAAAGTAGCTTCTGCCAACGGAGATGAGTTTGTGCCTACCGCAAAAGTGATTAAAAAATATGAAACGGCATATGTGCCTAACCCTAACGACATCCACTTAAGTATAGAAGGATATAAGGCCGTGGCAAAAGAATTTTGGAAGGCGATACAAGAAGAGTAAAGTTGCTCCCGCCCTATTTTCACTACGAATAGGGCGGGACACTTTTAGGAGGAGGAGTAAGAATGGAATCCATTCAAAGTATGTTTGATCATTTACATTGGGCAAATGTACGTATCAACAACACATTACTTTCACTTAGTGAACCCAATAAACAAGCAGAAAAATTATTCGCTCACACTTTATTAGCTGAACGGGTATGGATCACAAGGCTGGTGGGGAAGAGCAGTGCTCATCTCCCTATTTGGACAGACCTCTCATTGAAAAGTTGTGATGAACTTCTTCACAAGAACCATCATGATTATCGGACTTATTTATCGAGAGTAACAGAACAAGAAATCGAGCAAATAGTTATTTATAAAAATAGCACGGGAGAGGAGTTTCATAACTCGATCAGAGATATCCTTGTCCATATAGCTCTACACGGGCAGTATCATCGAGGGCAAATCAATCTCCTTCTTCGGCAAAATGACGAAGAACCCGTTAGCTCGGACTATATCATTTTTAAAAGAGAAGAACAATAAAGTGGGCGCTGGATAGCATCCACTTTATTGTTTAAATAATCCCTGCAAAATGTCATCCTCATCGAGCAACTGTTTGGCTTTTTCACGATACTTTTCTTCGTGTAAAAATGTATACCGGTTCGGCTTCATGGAAGGTGCCAAATCAATGGCTTGTCGATATTCTTCTTTATGTAGTGATAGTGTTTGAACATATTCAAAAAAGCCCGTCCGATCAAATACCTTTCTCACACGTTCGTATCTGTGATTCTGAACTTTTGCTACGATATACGTTGCAATCCCTACTTGTACACCATGCATTTGCGGGGTAACTGATATTTTATCTAATGCATGTGAGATCAGATGCTCAGAACCACTAATGGGTGCACTATTTCCACTTATGTCGGTCGAAATTCCACCCATCGTCATTGAACTAACCAATTCTTTTAAAAAAATCGGATTCTTTATATCACTCATAGGTGTTCGGATAAAACTATTCACCGCTTTTTTACTTAGCATCGCCGCAAATGCATTAACATAACCAACTCCATGTTTCTCTTCAAAATCCCAATCATATAGTGCGGTGATATTTGATAGTAAATCACCTATTCCTGCTAGAATCATTTTTGAAGGGGCAGTCTGTATGATATCAAGATCCACAACGATTCCATAAGGAATTTGCGCTGGAACCGTCGTCTTTTTGCAATTTACCACAATCGAACAGTTGGAGCTTGCAAATCCATCATTTGACGCAGATGTAGGAATGCTAATAAACGGAAACTTTCTAACAAACGCAATATATTTTCCATAATCGACTAGAGCACCACCGCCCATACCAAGGACCACATCATAGTTCTTTAGCGAAAAGGCTACTTGAATCAAATCATTAATATCCAATCCAGATGACAATACCTTTGTATCAAGGGAAATCCTTGAAAAGGAGGATTGGATGGTTTCAGCAAAAGCTTCATTAGTATATTCATCAAAAAAGATCATTGCATCACGAAAGCCATGCTTGATTAAGTACGCTTCTAATTGATGAATAACCCCACTATTAATCTCCAATAAAGAAGGAATCGAAATATTTGTACCTTGTCGCATTATCGTGAAATCAGCCCTTTATTAATTAGGTATTCTTCAATTTCTGTGAATTCCTCAACAGCGATGTAGGGGACACCCTTTTCCTTAAGCATATCTTGAAGGGCATCCTTGGCAAAGGTGAGATCAGCAAACACAGCCGGATGCGAATCAGGCTCACTGTCACCAGCAAAATACACCAGCTCGTATTCTTCCTTTAATTTTTGAATCACTTTCGATTTATCAATTCCATATCGCTCAGAGTATTTCCAATCGTTACTATCAATTTTCATATGAATATTTTTTTCATGAAAAAATCCTTCATTCGAAAACACAGTCACGTCTTTTATGTCGTATTTCTTGAGAATATGATGAATATAATAATCCGTACCTGCGCTTAGTATATAAAAATCTCCACCATTTTCTTGAACATGCTTAATAAAATGAGGGACATACTCGTCAATTGGAATCGTATGTATATCTTCAATAATATGTGCTTCTTCTTGGTGAATCGCTCGAAAGACGGTAGCAAGAAAATCAATATCTTTGATCTTCTCAGCCTTCCAGTCGTTAAAAAGCTCTTTTCCTTCTGAAAAGTATTTATCAATCACCATCCAGTAAAAGTCTTTTTTCGAAATAGTACCATCAAAATCAGATACAAATGCCCATTTTTTCATCTACAAAATTCCCTTCACATTAATTTAGGTGTTTCCCATATTATAAGCAAAAATTGGTAAGATAACGAAGTAAATTTTAAAAGACTCATGGAAAGTTCCATGAGCCTTAATTGGATGGTTTATCCGTCTCTTGTTCCGGTTGAAACAACTTCGTGGATACAGCATTTAGTTTATTTAAAAACCGATTAAAACCAAAACCGACAAAAAAAGCGATGCTGATTTGCGCATATGGCGTATCTTCATACTCAATAAATTGAATTAATAATATCCCACTTTGTATGAGGGTAACCGCAACAACGGCAGTTCCCGTAGCAAATATCGGATAAAATATATACATAATCCACTTTCGATAATCCGTTAATTCACCCTTCATATAATGAGAGCAAAACATATATAGATGACGAAGTGAACTACCAATTGAGCCTGCAAAGAAATAATAAAGGAAGATCTCTATTTTAGAAACCTCCGGAATCCACTTTTCAATGCTTCCCGTCCATAGCATACCTACCGCGATAAAACTTCCGAAAAATAAAAGGGATAAATAAACGAGTATCACGATTTTTAGCCATCTCTTCATAGTAATCACCCCGTTCTACACTGTATGAAAGAGAAGAACGGGAAATGCCAAACAGCTACTGCTATTTATCAAGCTATAGTACAATACAAATAAATAGACCATCGGAGGTTTGTATGAATATACATAACATTCTTATAGCAGGGGAGTATCAGGAGGAATTTGAGACATATTTTCCAAACATGGAACAAAAGGAATTTCGCTTTCTACCTGTAGAGGCGATCACAGATCATGACTTAGACTGGGCAGATGCCTATGTGGGATTCAAACCATGCGCAAATTTTCAACTATCGAAAGTAAAATGGGTTCATTCCTTTAATGCAGGTGTGAATAATTTTTTAGACATAGAAGGGTGGAAAGAAAATCACGTTCTTCTTACCCGTACCATTTGTTCCTTCGGTGAACGAATAAGTGAATATTGTTTAAGTTATTTATTAACAAACCTACAATATCATAGGCAATTTCAGAAACAGCAGCAACAAAAAAAGTGGATTCAAAAAACACCGAAGTTGTTGAAGGATGTTACGATCGTTATTTTTGGAACTGGGGCCATAGGCCAAGAAGTAGCCAAGACGTTTATCCATTTTGGTTCCACCGTTATTGGTGTCTCCGAAAGCGGGAAACAAAAGGAATATTTTCATAAAATTATTCCGATAAACTCCGTTTCTTCCATTATAGGAGAAGCTGACTGGATCATCAGTACGCTCCCGCTGACTCAACACACAAAACAGTTATTCAATGAAGAACTATTTTCTCAAATGAAGTCAGTAGGTTTTATCAACGTCGGCAGAGGCGCAACGGTTGATGAAAAAGCGCTCATCAATGCACTCGATTCAGGTAACATACATACGGCGATTCTAGATGTAGTGGAGAGAGAACCACTACCAAAAGATTCGACTCTTTGGTTAAGGAAAGACGTGACCATTACTCCACATATCTCTGCCGTAACCGAACTGAATGAAGCGATCCTATGCTTTTCTCAAACCTTACACGCCATAGAATCAAACCAACCTTTATCGAATTCAGTGGATTTTGATAAAGGATATTAAAAGAATAAGCCTGTTTCTATCATATATAAATATGATGGAAACAGGCTCTTTATAGTTCCTTATTCTTATATAATAAATAATTATTTGTAAGATAACTTAACAAACTATACTCCTACGCCGATAAAAAGAATGAAGAATTTTGTCGATTGTTAAAACCAATCACCGAGTAGGGGGAGTAGTATGTTAAAAAGGGTAAAATGGTCAAACATCAAAATTGGTGGGAAGTACATGGTAATCTTCTCTTTTATGACCATTGCTTTTTTAATTTCTGTTGTAGTAACAGGAATTTTCATTAAAGATACGAGCGAAAAAATGGAAGATACAGTGACGAGAAATCAAGTAGCTGTAGATGCTGGAAACTTAGTAACCCTTTACCATGAAAAGTACTTACTAGTTCCGGAGTACATTCTGTTGTCTGATGAAACAAAGTTGAATGTGTATTTGGATCATAGTCAAGAGTTTGTCAGCATTGCAAAAAAACTAAAGCAAAATCTAACTACCAATCAATTGGAAACGTTTAATCAGCTCATTGAAAACAATCATAAACTCGACGAGTATTTTTTTAGTACGATCGTTCCAAAAGTACAACAAATTAATACAGAAGAGTTTACGACATTAGAAAGGGAAGCAAGAGAATTAAAAAATGAAACCATTAAATTGGGCTATGAGTTAAAAGATACGGCAACAAAAATAAGTGAAGCTGATTTAGCCGCAGCACAAAATCAACTAGAGAGACTATATCTGATTCTTATCATTTCATCACTCGGATCAATCGTTCTTTCATTTATCATGATTTTTATCCTTAGTCGTAAAATCAAAAGAAATCTGGAAGAAATCGTCGTTCAAAGTAATGAGATTGCTAGCGGAAGACTGAACAATGAGGAATTAACCTACCGCGGGACTGATGAAATTGGACAGCTCTCTCACTCTATTAATGAGATGGCAACAAGCTTACGAGGAATGATTTCTGAAATCTCGACTTTATCATTGGAAGTGGACAAGCAAAGTGTCACATTGTTTGAGTCATCAGAGGAAGTAAAGCTAGGAAGTGAACAAGTTTCTATCACCATTGAAGAAATGGCTAAGGGAGCAAGCACACAAGCGGATAATGCAGCTAATATTGCGTCAAAAACAAAGGAATTCAATGATGAAATCATTCATTCTAACTCTCAAGGTGAAAGATTAGTAGAATTCTCCGGTCAAGTGTTAGATGTGGCCGTTCGTGGGGACAATCAAATGAAAGAATCACTACAACAAATGAAGAAAATTAATCATGTGGTAAGTGAATCTGTTCACCAAGTGAAGAATTTAGAAAGCAAGACACAATCGATCACAGAGATCGTCCATGTGATCAAGTCCATTGCCGATCAAACGAACTTGCTTGCGTTGAATGCATCCATTGAAGCGGCTAGAGCTGGAGAAGCAGGAAAAAGCTTTGCTGTTGTAGCAACGGAAGTAAGAAAATTAGCCGAAGAGGTTTCGCGTTCTGTCGAAGGTATTGCATCCATTGTTTTCAGCATTAAAGAAGAAACATCAAAAATTGCAGATAATTTGAACGAAGGGTACGGTGAAGTGAATAAAGGAACCGTACAAATTGAACTAACTGGTCAACAATTTGCCGACATTAAAGAAAAAGTAGAACATATGTCCATTGGCATAAAAACCATTTCAGAAGGCTTAAATAAAGTTCAACAATCAAGTCAATCCATGAGTGAAAATATCGAGCATATTGCTGCCGTATCAGAGGAAACCGCAGCTGGTTCGGAAGAGATTTCAGCAGCTGTCCTACAGCAAAACCAATCGCTCGACAATATTTCTGTAAGTGCCAAAATGCTAACAAGCATGGTAGAAAGAATGAACAACTTGATCAAAAAATTCGAACTATAATGGCTCATTAGGAAGGAGGAAGCATATGAAGTATTTTACAAAGATGTCACTAACAAGTTTATTTCTAATAATCGTAATGATCGTTACAGCAGGTTGTTCTTCAGCAGAGAAAGCATCAAGCAATAACGACTCAAAATTAATCACCGATGAGTCGAAACCTTATGTTGGTTTCTTATTAGATACGTTAAAAGACGAAAGATGGTACAAAGATAAAGCACTGTTTGAAGAAGAAATTAAAAAGCTGGGTGGTCAAGTAAAAACACTAGCAGCTAACGGTTTGGATGAAGTCCAAATTAAACAAGCCAAACTATTAATTGAAGAGGGAGTTGACGTATTAGTCGTTGTTCCTCATGATGCGGTAATTTCAGCTGAAATCGTAGAAATTGCCCATGAAGCAGGTGTAAAGGTGGTTTCCTACGACCGGTTGATAAAAAATGCCGAAGTAGATTACTATATTTCCTTTGATAATGAAAAAGTAGGGGAAATTCAAGCTACGGAAATTTTAAAGAAAGTACCTAGCGGAAATTTCGCTTATATCGGTGGAGCAGAATCTGACAACAATGCGATTCTTTTCCGACAAGGGGCTATGAATGTATTACAGCCTTTGATCGATAACGGAACTGTGAAGCTCGTTCATGATCAGTATACAGATGATTGGAACCCAGACATTGCAAAGGAAAATATGAAAACGGCCCTGAGTAAAAATGGAAATGCCATTAACGCGGTTATTGCCGCCAATGATGGAACGGCTGGTGGAGTAATCGAATCATTAGCTGCCGTTGGTTTAGCTGGCACCGTTCCGGTTTCTGGTCAGGACGCCGAACTTGAAGGAGTTCGACGTGTCGTTCAAGGCCTACAAACGATGACCGTATATAAACCGATCAACCTATTAGCGATTAAATCTGCCGAAATGGCGATGATGGTAGCAAAGGGTGAAGAAGTAAAGACCGACAAGCAAATTAACAATGGAAAAATCGATGTACCAGCTGTCTTCTTAAATCCAATTGCCATCACAAAAGAAAACGTGCGTGATACCGTAATTAAGGATGGATACTTGAACGAGACAGACGTGTTTAAATAAATCATAAGTACAAGGACCAACTGATGATAGTTGGTCCTTGTTTCGTCAAATGGTATTATTTTTGTACAAAAATAGGCTGACCAAAAATGTAAAACTTACATTTTTATTAAAAACTATCTTTTTAATCGTAAAAATTACGATTAAATATTGACACTTTAAGTTTAGCACATTATAGTCTATTATCATTGGCTGGGAACGTCCACGGATCATATACAGGAATTGTATATGAATTCTATTCAACTATAGGGACTAGGATACCTTATCATCTTGCTAGCAATATGATAAGGTATTCCTAGCATTTTGCTATACTAGTTGCTTTTTTATCAAGAAAGGGGAGGAAAATGAACTTAGCTTCCGTTAGACAAATGGTTCACCGTTATTCACATACATGTACTCATCGCGAATACTTTATACTAGCTTTTCCTTTAATTTTATCTGGAGTCTCTACTCCATTACTTGGGGTGGTAGATACGGCCGTTGTTGGAAGAATACAAGACCCTACGGCGTTAGGTGGAGTCGCGATTGCTGCCGTTATTTTTAATACGATGTACTGGCTGCTCGGCTTTTTACGTGTGACGACAAGTGGCTTCACGTCACAAGCTGATGGAGCAAAAAATGAAGAAGGAATTATGCTTGCGCTTTACCGCCCGATGATTATTGCTATTCTAATGGGTTTGATTTTTATCCTTTTTCAAAAGCCAATCATCCATTTATCCCTTCTCCTTATGGGAGGGAATGCATCAACAAATGCCCTGGCTGAAACTTACTTTCTCATTCGTATCTGGGGAGCTCCGTTTATTCTACTAAGCTATGTAACCATTGGTTGGCTAGTCGGCTTAGGAAAAGTAAAAATGTCCTTATTCCTTCAAATTGGTATGAACCTATTAAACATCGTGCTTGATATTGTCTTTGTTCTGGGCTTACATATGGGGGTTGCAGGCGTCGCCTATGCTACTTTAATCGCTGAAGTATCCTCCGTTTTAGTTGGAATGTTCATTATTTATCATACAAATAAAAGTCGTTTCTTTATCCCTTCGTATGCTGCGTTAATAAAGAAGGACACCTTAGTTCAAATGTTTCTTGTGAATCGCGACCATTTTCTCCGAACATTATGTTTAGTCACGATGACTGGAATTTTCACCTCAAAAGGAGCAAGTATGGGTGAGCTCACATTAGCTGCAAATGCGATCCTTTTACAAGTTCAGTATGTAATGGCATATCTTTTTGGAGGATTCGCTAATGCCTCAAGCATTTTAGTGGGAAGAGCGTTTGGAGGTAAGAATAGCTCTCTATATTTTCGAGCTTTATCCCTTTCAGCAACCTGGGGATTTGCCACAGCTATTCTTTTATCCCTTTTGACCTTCCTGTTTGGAGACTTTATCGTGTCATTATTCACGACGATTCATGAAGTTAAAAATACCACTCATGGATTCTTATTTTGGATGTTTCTATTTCCACTTGTCGGATTTTGGGGATTACAACTAGAAGGCATTTTTTCTGGTGCAACGGACGCGAAATCGGTGAGAAATTCTATTTTCATCGCTTTACTTGTGTTTTTAGCAGCCATTGTATTTCTTGTACCCGTCTTTGGAAACCACGGAGTATGGCTGGCGTTTATCTTATTTAGTCTATCCCGAAGCGTCTTTTTATCTCTTTACGTCAAAAAACTTACTAATCGATTAGTAGGATAAGGAATTTTGCAGAGAAATGTCATAACCTGCGCTTGCCTAGGAAATACCATCATTTCCTAGGTTTTTTATTTTTTTGATAGTTCTTAAGAATTAGGTATAAAGTTGTATTATTTATACAATACTTACAGTTCCTTTACAATTGCTTAATATTCCTTTGCCATAATGAATGGGACAACGGGTGAAGGATGTGTAGGGATTGAAGTCTTTAGGAATATGGTTAAAACAACAAATTGGCAGTATGAAGTATTTTCCGATATTAAAAAATCGAATTCAACCACAAAGTATTCGCAAAAAAATCATGCTTAGCTTCGGGCTAGTGTTATTAGTTTCTAGTGGACTAGCTATATACTCCATGATCAATACCCAAAAGGCAAATGAATTAGCAAAATCACTTATTCTAGAAGAGTCACAGCAATTAAATCATTTACAAGATTTACGATTTTTTATGGCTGAGCGATTAAGGCTCGTAAATGAGTACATGCTTGAAGGTTCACCCCAGGCAAAGGAAAGCTTTGAGAGCAATGTACAGCTTAGTAAACAGTTAGAAGAAAAGTTATTGACTAACGTTACGGGGAACAAAGATGAAAACACAGTAAAAAAGGTCATTTCCGATAGTGGCAAATGGAATGAGATTATGATGAAGGATGCTTTTGATGTGTTTGATAGCGGAGAAAAGCGTCAAGCATTACTTAATGTTGGATCTGAAAAGTTTAAAGCAGAACAAACGATGTCAAAATTAAAAGCTTTAGCTGACGAAAAAAATAAAAGCGTAGAACAGCTGGGAGAAGAAATCATTTCTAACGGAAGTCAAGTTCAAATTTGGACCATGATCCTTACAATAATAGTTATTTGTATTTCCGTATTAGTTGCCTTTGTATTAATGAATTCCATTCACGGTCCAATCCGTCGTTTATCGGATAGAATTAAAGTGGTTGCAGAAGGTGATTTTAGTCAAGCAGATATGAAGGTCACATCAACCGATGAGATTGGTGAGCTAACCATTACTTTCAACCGGATGGTAAAAGAGCTGCGAGCATTAATTTCCCAAGCATATGAAACAACCACACAGGTATCTGCGTCTGCCGAGGATTTAACCGCAAGTTCAGAGGAAACAGCACAAGGGACAGAAAGTATCACTTATTCCATTCAAGAGGTTGCCGCCTCCTCTCATAAACAATTAGAAAGTGTAAATGAAACCATACATACGATGAAAACATTGGCTACCATTCAAGAAACACTAACCCTTTCTTCAGAAGAACTCGAAGCTTCAGCCAATATGGTAGACGGAGTGTCTAAAAACGGAAATAAGGTCGTACAACATGCGATTAAGCAAATGTCGCATATATATGACTCAGTTTTAGAAGTGGCAGGAGTGATTGATAACCTTGGTAGTCAATCAAAAGAGATTAGTCAAATAACGAAAGTGATCACAAGTATTGCAGATCAAACGAATTTACTCGCTTTAAATGCAGCAATTGAAGCAGCACGAGCGGGTGAGCATGGGAAAGGCTTTGCCGTTGTTGCTGATGAGGTGCGTAAACTTGCCGTTCAATCTAAGAGCTCTTCCAACGAGATTATTGATCTTATATTAAAAATCCAAACCGGCACTAATCAAGCCGTAAAGTCGATGGAAAAGAGCACACTTGAGGTAGAAAATGGGTCTATTGCTGTAAATGAGGCGGGAAGATCTTTTATACAAATTACTGATTCTATCACAGACATACGTAAGACGATTCAGTCTATTCATCAATATGTACAAAAAATGACGGAAAGCTCCAAATATGTAACTGCCAATATTGAAGTGCTAACAGAAATTGCAAAGGTTAATTCCACCTCCTCACGTGCAGTTGCTGCATCAGCTGAAGAGCAATTGGCAACGATGGAGGAAATCGCTTCATCCGTTCAGACAGTAAATGATATGGCGATTAACTTAAAAGAAGTTTTAAGGAAATTTACGATTTAATAGGATTCCTCCTGTTGGTGCAGGGGGAACTTTTTTACTTTTTAAATAATTTATAGTTGCTTTATGAAAAACCTTCCACTATGATTGAATTATAGTTTCATATGAAATCTACTAGGGGGGCCCGTATGTTCGGGCTGAGAGAAAACAATATTCAGTTTTCGACTCTTGGAACCTGATCTGGCTCATACCAGCGGAGGGAAGTAGTTACTGCGAAGATGAATGTTAATTGTTTCGTAACTATGCCAGGTTCTATAAGAATCTGGCTTTTTTTGTCTTGAAATAGTTTTTTAATACGAAAGGAGTAGGGAAAATGAGTCAGGAATTTTTAACATTAATTGATAGAGTAAGAGAGCAATCACCGTTAGTTCATAATATGACGAATGTGGTAGTCACCAATTTTGTTGCAAATGGGTTGTTAGCTCTTGGTGCTTCACCAGTTATGGCCTATGCCAAAGAAGAAGTAGCTGACATGGTAAGCATCGCAAATTCACTCGTACTCAATATCGGTACATTAAGGGAACCTGAAGTAGAAGCTATGATCATTGCCGGAAAAGCTGCTAATGAAAAAGGGGTACCGGTCGTGCTTGATCCTGTTGGAGCTGGTGCAACACCATACCGCACAAATACCGTTAAAAGACTTCTATCTGAAGTGAACATTAGCATATTACGTGGAAATGCGGCCGAGGTAGCCAACGTAATAGGAGAAGAATGGCAAACACGCGGAGTTGATGCAGGCACAGGTGAAGGCAATATCGCAGATCTCGCTCGTATTGCAGCTCAAAAATTACATATGACGGTTGTGGTTACCGGAAAAGACGATGTTGTTTCTAATGGAGAAGAATCGATTATTATTTCAAACGGGCATCCCCTTCTAACAAAAGTAACTGGGACTGGTTGCTTATTTTCATCAGTCGTAGGAGCGTTTGTAAGTGTAGAAAGCAATCATTTACTAGCGGCTGCAGGAGCCTCAGCCTTTTATGGAGCAGTTGCTGAGCGTGCAGTTTTAGCGACAGGAGACCATCATGTAGGCACTTTCCAGATGGAATTTCTTAATCAACTTATGCTCACTTCATCCTCTGATGTGGTAGACCTCGCAAAAGTGTATTCAAAAGTCACAACCATATGAGGAGCATAGGGAAATGGAATTTCTAAAACTGTACTTTATTATGGGCAGTCAAGATTGCATGGATCGAACACCTGAAGAAACGTTAGCTTTAGCGATTGAAGGTGGAATAACGTGTTTTCAATATCGAGAAAAAGGGACCAGGTCTCTTGGAGAAATAGAAAAGTACGAGCTTGGAAAAAAACTACGAGAACTCTGTGGGAAACATAGGATCCCATTTATCGTCAATGATGATTTACCACTCGCTATTGCTCTTGATGCTGATGGAGTTCATGTTGGCCAGGACGATGAAAATGCAAAATATATAAGGGAGACAATCGGTCCTAACAAAATTCTTGGTGTATCCACTCATACGGTTGAAGAGGGACTTCAAGCTGTTCGAGACGGAGCTGATTACTTAGGAATTGGACCGATATATCCTACGATTTCAAAAGAGGATACCGAAAAGCAACAAAACTTGGATATTTTTACTAAATTTTGTAACACAGGAATCTCTCTGCCTCTAGTTGCAATTGGTGGAATTAATTCTACCAACGGAGAAACCGTTATGAAAGCAGGAGCAAATGGCCTAGCGATCATTTCCGATATTTGTCGAGCCAGTCATATCCCAGAGCATACCAAGCTTTTACGTAGATTAGTTGATGAATTTTAGTCAAGGAGAGGTCATTCACTATGGTAAATAAGGCATTAACCATTGCAGGTTCAGATAGTGGTGGAGGGGCTGGCATACAGGCCGATCTGAAGACATTTCAAGAATTAGATGTGTACGGAATGTCTGTGATAACAGCCGTAACCGCACAAAACACAACAGGGGTACAAGGTGTCTATTCAGTTCCTTTGGAAGGAATTCAAGAACAACTCCAATCGATTGCTGAAGATTTGCGTCCAGATGCGATCAAAACCGGGATGTTATTTAACAGTGACACCATTGAGGCGGTTGCGAGATTTATAGAATTTTATGAGATGAAACACATCGTCGTAGATCCAGTGATGATTGCAAAAGGTGGAGCTTCACTTTTACAAAACGAAGCAGTAAAAGCATTAAAAGAAAAATTACTGCCACTCGCGACTATCGTTACACCAAATATTCCAGAAGCAGAGGTGCTTACAGGAATAAAAATTGAGACGATGGATGACCGAAAGCAAGCAGCAAAATTGCTTCATGTCATGGGTGCTGAATCAGTCATGATTAAGGGCGGCCATGATCAAGGAAGTGAAGAAATGATTGATCTTTTATTTGATGGACAGCAATTTCACACCTTTACTTCGAGTCGGATTTCTACAAAAAATACTCATGGCACAGGCTGTACCTTTTCCGCTGCGATAACCGCACAACTTGCAAAAGGAAGATCGATTGTTCAAGCGGTACAAGTGGCAAAAGACTTTATTCAGGCAGCCATCGAGGAGGATCTACACATTGGATCCGGTCACGGTCCAACCAATCATTGGGCTTACAAACGAAACAAAGCAAAAATCGGAATGAAATAAAATATGAAATTAGCTAGGGGTGCCTAAAGGCTGAGAGGAATCTTTCCAACCCTTGAACCTGATTTGGTTAGAACCAACGTAGGGAAGCAATCATTTTGCATGAGCTGTAATACGAGGAAAAGCTCTATGTAAGAATGTGAAGACTTGCCAAGATTGGGAAGTCTTTTTTATTTATCCAAAACAAACCAATAGGAGGAACTACAATGACCGACTTATTAACGATTGGAAACACGCAGCTACATAACCGACTACTAACAGGAACAGGCAAATTTTATAATCACAAACTTATGAAAGAAGCACTAACCCAATCCGGTTCACAAGTTGTTACTGTCGCTTTAAGAAGAGTCGACCTGAATGCTACTGGAGAAGAGAACATTCTAGAAGACATTCCGCAAAATATGATTTTGCTTCCGAATACGTCGGGAGCGAGAACCGCAGACGAAGCGGTTCGAATTGCCCGACTTGCAAGAGCAGCCGGTATGGGCAATTGGATTAAAATCGAAGTCATTTCCGACCAAAAGTACTTGCTTCCTGACAATTACGAAACGGCTAAGGCAACTGACATCCTAGCAAATGAAGGGTTTGTCGTTCTACCTTATATGAGTCCTGACTTAATGGCAGCAAAAGCGATGCAAAATGCTGGAGCAGCAGCCATCATGCCACTTGGATCTCCGATCGGTTCAAATCGTGGAATTCGGACGAAGGAACTGATCCAAATTTTAATAGAAGAAATGGAGCTTCCAATCATTGTTGATGCAGGAATCGGAAAGCCATCTGAAGCAGCCGAAGCGATGGAAATGGGGGCAGCCGCTGTACTGGTAAATACAGCCATTGCTACAGCTAAGGATCCCATTGAAATGGCCATTGCCTTTGATCTAGCAGTCAAGGCTGGAAGGAAAGCCTACCTAAGTGGAGTAGGACCGACGACAACGACAGCACAAGCGTCATCTCCATTAACAGGATTTTTAGGGTAGGTGAGTGAAATGTCATTTTATGATGAATATGTTAAAGTGAAAAATTATCCATTTGACCACTTTTTTTCCACCATCACCACTCAAGACGTAAAAAAGGTTTTACAAAAAGAGAGACTTCATACAGAAGACTTCTTAATTCTTTTATCTCCAGCAGCTGAACATTGTTTAGAAGAAATGGCACAAATCGCTCATAACCGTACCGTACAGCATTTTGGCCGTACAATTCAATTATACGCACCACTATATTTAACCGATTATTGTGTGAACAAATGTACGTACTGCAGCTTTAGTATTGATAACGACTTTCCACGTAGAAAACTGACATTGTCTGAAATTGAAGAAGAATCGAAGGCGCTTGTCAAAATGGGCTTACGCCATATTATCCTGCTAACGGGAGAATCTCGCCTACATTCCTCAGTCGATTATTTGTGTGAAACGATTGATGTGATGAAAAAGTATTTTTCTTCTTTATCCATTGAGATACAGCCATTAGACACGGAAGAGTACCGAACGCTAGTTGCTCGTGGCATTGATGGATTAACCGTTTATCAAGAGGTGTACAACGAAGAAATCTATAAAGAGCATCACTTAAAGGGACCGAAACGCAATTATCGCTATCGACTAGATGCACCAGAAAGAGGTGCCAAAGCTGGCATGAGATCCGTCAATATAGGAGCACTACTAGGAATGGATGAGTGGAGAAAGGAAGTCTTTTTCACTGGACTTCATGCTCAGTACTTACAAAAAAATTATCTTGAAACGGATATTGCTCTATCATTTCCTCGAATTCGGCCAAACCTTGGTGGCTTTCAACCAAAGGTCGATGTAACAGATAAAAATTTGGTTCAAGCAATGCTCGCGTCCCGTTTATTTTTACCACGTGCAGGCATGACTCTGTCAACGAGAGAAAGTGCGGAACTAAGACGTCACTTACTTCCATTGGGAGTGACTAAAATGTCTGCTGCCTCATCAACCGTTGTTGGGGGATACGCTAATAAAGAACACACACATAGTCAATTTGAAATATCGGACAAAAGAAGTGTGGCTGAGGTAAAGGAATCACTAAGAGAACTTGGCTACCAACCTGTCGTAAAAGATTGGGAAATACTGACACATTCATCATAAGGAGAGCCACATCATGCACTATGAAGATATCAAGCAAAGAATTCTCACTTTTATTGAAGATGAAGAAAAAGATTCATTTGATTCATTAGCTTTACAGGTCTTCGCCTACCAGTACGAAAATAATCGTATTTACCGGAAATTTTGTCGATCAAGAAAGGTTCACCCATCGATGGTTGAATCGTATCAGCAAATTCCTCCTGTACCAGTAGGTGCTTTTAAGGAGGCGGACATTGCTTGTACACCGATTGAAGAGGCGGAGACGTATTTTCAAACAAGCGGAACGACAAGTGGAAAGCAAGGGAGAAATTTCCACCGTGATTTAGAGGTGTGGACTTCCTCGATGAAAACTCATTTTGAAGAAAATATCATGAAAGACAATTGCCGTGTGAAAATGGCTATACTATTTCCTCATCCAACGGAAATACCCAATTCCTCTCTGGCACAGTATTTGTATACAGCCATTCGCGACTACGGAACAGAGGAGAGTGTATATATCGCCAGCAATGGGACGTATGATTTCGAAAAGCTTGTCTCGTTCATTGAAGAATCTGAACGCACGAACACCCCTGTATATTTGTTGGGGGCTACGTTTTCCTTTATCCATTTTGTTGAGTACACGAAAGACAAAAACCTTCAATTTCAATTACCAAAAGGGAGCCGTTTAATGGATACAGGTGGTTCTAAGGGTCGATCCATCGAAATGAGTTCAGATCAATTTAAACAAATGGTAGCAGAAGCGTTTAACTTACCCGTTGAGGATTGCGTGAACATGTATGGAATGACTGAGCTAAGCTCTCAGTTTTACGATCAAAACGAATCTGGTCGACAAAAAGCCCCTCATTGGGTAAGAACAGTTGTCATCAATCCGGAAAATGGTTTGTGTGTACAAGATGGTGAGCGGGGAATTCTCGTTCATTATGATCTAGCCAACTTCCATTCGGTCCTTGGGGTTATGACGGAGGACTTGGGGATTACAGAAAATGATGGATTTTACTTGTTAGGAAGAAGCGAGGGGGCAGAAGCAAAGGGCTGTTCCCTCGCTGTAGAGCAGTTTCGTAACGGAGTTAGCAAATGGAACTAAAAATTGGTTTTGTCCCAAGCATAATCGCACCATTTTATGAAGAACGAACGTTTGATTCTCTAACACTTCTTGTACCAAAACTTACGAGTGAGGAACTAAAACAAGTCGTTTTACATCTAAGACAGCAGCAAATAAAACTACAAGCTCGAAAAACGAGTGACATTATTGACATCCTTGATCAGGCCATTCAACTCTGGCTTGACCCGAACTATCACTATCGAAAACTAGCGGAAGAGCTTCTTCCAATTGTAACGGGATATGACTCGGAAATGATACGTGTGTTTTTACATTCGTATTTACGATCCTTTCGTAAAGAAAAACTGCAAAGAATGGTCGAGGTGGATTTCCCCAATCCTCTTGTCCTTGACGACTTTCGTCCACGGTTATCAGGAGGCTTAACAAGAGCCTATGGACCCGAGCTCATTACGCATGTGTTTTCCGGAAATGTTCCTGCCTTGCCGTTATGGAGTTTAGTGAGTGGTCTATTAGTTAAGTCTAGTACACTTGGGAAGCTGTCTTCCTCCGAGCCTTTGTTTCCCTCACTGTTTGTTGAAACATTAAGAGAGATTGATAAAAACTTGGCGGAATCCATCAGCATCATTTGGTGGAAAGGTGGAGAAGAAGAATTAGAGCGTATAGCATTCTCTTCGTCAGAAGCAGTGATCGCATACGGAAGCGAGAAGTCCATTGATTCTATTAGGAAAAAAGTTCCACCTCACGTTAACCTACATGCACACGGTCATAAATTGAGTGCTGGTTTTATTGCAAAAGACGGCTTACAGCGCGTTCTCGTAAACGAAACTGCTAGGAAGGCCGCGAAGGATGCTTCTCAATTTGATCAACAAGCCTGTCTTTCTCCTCATGTCTTTTTTGTCGAGGAAAAGGGGAATGTTTCAGTACATGAATTTGCTAGTTTGCTAGCGCAAGAAATGAATAATTATGAACTGAAAATGCCAAGGGCTAGATTAAGCGAACAGGAAAATCAAGCGATCATTCAGGCTCGCTCAACCTTTCAATTTCAAGCTTTTCAAACGAAAGAAATAGCCCTTTTCGAAAGCGAGAATAGTACTTCCTGGACGGTTGTTTACGATAAGAAAGCGACTTCGTTTCCGATATCGCCACTAAACCGCTTTGTGTATGTGATTCCCGTTCAGTCCGTTGAGGATGTACCTTCCTATCTACATGAAGTACGAGGATTATTACAGACCGTTGGGGTCGCCTGCACTCCAAACAACTTTCGTTCCATCATAGAAGTGCTCGGCCAATGTGGAGTCAATCGACTTACCTTTTTAGGCAAAATGGGAGAACCAGAACCTGGTTGGCATCATGATGGCAGACCTCATTTAGCCGATTTGGTTCGTTGGGTCGACGTGGAGGCTAGCGTAGAAATCGAAATGGATGCGTATGATCCGAACCGAATATAAGGAGAGAAGGGAAATGCAGGCACCATATATACAATTAAAAGAGATCGGTCTTACTTATGACAAAGATCAAAGAGATACCATCCGGCAATTTTCCCTTGATATTAAGGAAGGGGAATTTATCAGCATCGTTGGAAAAAGTGGCTGCGGAAAAACGAGTCTGCTCCAAATGATTGCAGGAATGCAAAAGCCTACCACTGGAATGATTACTATAGGTGGGCATGAGGTGAAAGAACCGGTTGATGAGCTTTCATACGTTTTTCAAAAACCCATTTTGCTAGAATGGAAGACAATCTTGGAGAATGTCTTACTTCCACTTCAGTTAAAGAGAAAATTAACAGAAAAGGATATGAATAAGGCAAAGGAAATGCTAGATCGTGTCGGTCTTACAGATGCGATTCATAAATTTCCATATGAGTGCTCGGGAGGAATGCAGTCAAGAGTGGCAATCGTACGTGCTTTACTTGATAAGCCACGATTTCTTTTGATGGACGAACCATTTTCTGCACTAGATTCTTTTACAAGAGATCAATTGCATGTTCAACTTAATGAATTAATCGAAACGTACAAACCAACCGTATTATTTGTCACTCATGATCTCCAGGAAGCATTTTTCCTATCTGACCGAATCATTCTTTTAGGTGGGGAACCTGGAGGAATTCTTCAAGAGTACCAGGTACCGTTTACTCGACCACGACAGAAGTCTATTTTATTTGATCCGTCTTTTTTCAACTTTCAGCAAGATATGAATGAGAGGCTTCAATCATGAAGAAAATCTATCTATATTCGACTCTACTATTTATATCCCTGCTTATTTTGTGGGAGATGATTGTTAAAGTAAAGAAAATATCACCGTTAATTTTACCCACACCAACAACGATTGCAGAAAATCTTTTCACCCTGTTACTGAGTGGGTATTTTACGCCACATATTTTCACAACCCTAGTTGAAATTATTAGTGGATTTTTTGTGGGTGCTCTTGTTGGAATCGGACTGGGCCTTTTGGTTGCACAGTCGAACACCCTTCGACTTATTCTGAAGCCTTATATTATTGCAACACAAGCGATGCCAAAGGTCGCTCTAGCTCCACTTCTCATTCTATGGTTTGGGTACGGATATACGCCAAAGATTTTGATTGTGGCATTAATCAGTTTCTTTCCTTTATTTGAGAGTACGATAACGGGTTTATTAGTAGTCGACAAGGACCGTTTAGCCCTTTTTCAGCTATTTAAAGCTAGCAAATGGCAAACCTTATGGAGACTGCAGCTGCCGACCGCCATTCCTTACTTACTTTCAGGTATGAGGGTGGCACTTGTCCTTAGTGTGGTTGGAGCGGTTGTTAGTGAGTTTATCGGTGCGAATAAGGGATTGGGAGCGTTAATTATCGTGGCACAAGGAATGATGGATACGCCATTATTATTTTCAGCCTTTATCCTTTTAACTGCTATTGGGATTCTTTTGTACGCTTCGATATATACGATCGAACATCTATTTTTAAGAAAATATACAACTTATCGGAGGAAAATCTCGTGAAAATCACTAAATTACTTCTACCTATTTTACTAGTTTTAACAGTCATAGTAGCAGGCTGTTCAAAGGAAAGTAGCCAACCTACGGAAACAGAAAAACAAAGGGAAACGATTCGGATGGCCTCATGGAGCAAGCCAATTGTCGAACAAAGCAACTTATACGTGGCTGAAGAAAAAGGGTTTTTTGAAGAAGAAAATCTCACATTTGAATACATACCGGGAGCTGGTGGAGGAGATGCGGTTAAGAATATCCTGGCTGGAAATGCTGATATTGCTTTCGCAAACCTAGAAGCTGTTCTGTTAGCAGCCGAAAAAGGTGAAAAATTGAAGATCATTTATAATATTTATCCTGAAAACGTATTTAACTTGGTTTCCTTAAAGGAAAGCAATATCCAATCGATAGAAGATTTAAAAGGAAAAAACGTCGGTGTTTATAGCCTAGCAAGTGGTACGTATCAAAATTTACAAGTGCTATTGCATGACGCAGGGGTGAAGGAAGAGGAAATTACGGTAACGGCAACCGGTGTTCTTAATTTCGCCCCTTTAATGGAAGGGCAAGTGGCTGCTACCGCTGCTACAGATACCGGTTTGTATGACGCCAAGCAAAAGGGATTAGGTGAGGTTAATATCATTGAAGTGAAGGATGTCCTAAATACTCCCTCTGATGTGTTTGTTGTTACTGAAAAGGTATTTAACGAAAAGAAAGATCTGCTTATCCGCTTTCTTCAGGTCTATAAAGATAGCATAGAGTATACGATGGAGAACCCGGATGAGGCCGCTGATATTGCAACGAAGCATGCAGTGGACGGTACCGATGTCACACGAAACAAAGAGATTATTGCGATTAGAAACCAAACAAGTAAGAACAACAAAGGTCTCGGTATGTTCGACTTTACTGTTTTAAAAGAGGTTGAAGCGTCTTACGTAGAAATGGGATTATTACAAAAAACGGTCCATATTGAAGACCTTACAACGAATGAACTTGTTGAGCAGCTGAAGTAAGGGGTGTTGATGTGAATCTCTCATTAGCAGGAAGGGTATGTATTATCACGGGCTCAAGCCGAGGCATTGGAGCTGCATTTGCTGAAAGCTTCGCCTCCGAAGGGTGTCATGTAGTTATCAATTATTTAAAAAATGCAGAAAAGGCAGAAATACTTGCGGAAAAATTACAAAAAGAATATGGAGTGGACTGTCTAGCGATTCAAGCGGATGTTACGAATGAAAACGATGTAAAAAGATTGATTAGCTTGGTAATTGAAGAGTTTGATCGGATCGACATTGTAGTTAATAATGCCCTCCATGGATACCTCTTTGATCCTACAGAGAGAAAATGGGCATGGGAAGTAGAGTGGGATGATTATCAAAAACAAATCGATGGTTCTTTAAAGGGGACCTATCTCCTGAGTAAATATGCGATACCGCATATGAAAGATATGAACTTCGGTCGAATCATTAATATGACAACCAATTTATTGTATCGCCCGATAGTACCTTACCATGACTATAACACAGCCAAGGGAGCAGTCATGACCTATTCGCAAAACTTAGCAGCTGATATAGGAAGGTTTGGTATTACCGTTAATTGTATTGCTCCAGGGCTAGTATACCCTACAGAAGCAAGTAAACGAACAAAGGAAGAAGTGAAATCAGTCATTCTTGCTGAGACACCCCTAGGGAGAATTGCCCGACCTGAAGATATTACTGGAACGGCACTTTATTTAGCTAGCAATTGGGCACGATTTGTTACCGGTCAAACCATCACCGTTGACGGTGGATATACGATGAAATAAGGAGCGTATGATGAAAAAAGAATTGCATGTCATTTCAACAGGACAGCAAGAAAAAGCAGATATGATCAAAATTGCCCGAAACATTCACTCGTATGTGGATTGGATTCATTTACGAGAGAATCATCGGTCATCAGAAGAAATTCTTCACTTCATTCAAGGCATGAAAGAAGCTGATATCCCCCTTTCAAAAGTGATACTAAATGGATCGTCAAGTATAGCGTTAGCTGGAGGAGTAGGTGGGATTCAGCTTTCCCATAGAGGCGAAGATGTATTAATGGTAAAAAAGCATTATCCGATGTTACGAGTCGGATGCTCCGTACATTCGCTTAGTGAAGCATTGGAAAAAGAACAAAGGGGTGCCGATTTCTTACTATTTGGTCATGTGTACGAAAGTACTTCTAAGCCTGGACTCCGTCCTCGTGGTTTGTATGCTTTACAAGAAATCACTGCCTATGTAGCTATTCCTGTCATTGCAATCGGCGGGATGACCCCTTCGAATGTAAAGGACGTACTTACGGCAGGTGCTAGTGGAGTGGCTGTATTATCGGGTATTTTTAGAGCGGATGATCCAGTAAGAGCTGCCATCAATTATCATAAGGAACTTGAGGTGATTGGAAGTTGACTATTTACGTTAATGGAAAAGAAACATTGTTAGGAACTGGAACAAATACAATCATGACACTAATTGAATCTTACGAGCTGAATCCAATGGTTGTCATTGTTGAACGAAACAAAGGCATCGTTGCAAAAGATAGCTATGACTCTACCATACTTGAACATGGTGATCACATTGAACTCGTACATTTTGTTGGGGGAGGTTGATTCTTTGAACGACCGCTACTCGAGACAGGAGCTTTTTTCACCAATAGGGAAAGAAGGTCAAAAACAAATACAGCAATCACACGCATTAATTATCGGCGCAGGCGCATTAGGAACAGCACTTGCTGAATCTCTCACAAGAGCAGGGATAGGAAAGCTGACCATTGTCGATCGCGATTACGTCGAATGGAGCAATCTTCAACGCCAACAGCTATATAGCGAAGCCGACGCTCGTGATCGGATCCCAAAGGCTGTGGCAGCAAAAAAACGGCTGCAGAATATCAATTCTGATGTTGAAGTGGCTTCACATGTTATGGATGTAAGCATTGAAGAGATGGAGCAGTTAATCGCAGGAGTTGATCTTATTTTAGATGCAACCGATAATTTTGACACACGACTGCTCATCAATGATATGTCACAAAAAGCGAACATTCCATGGATTTATGGAGCATGTGTGGGGAGCTATGGGTTATCTCTTACCATTATCCCTGGAAAAACACCATGCTTGCAATGCTTGTTAGATAGTATTCCTCTAGGTGGGATGACCTGTGACACAGCAGGTATCATTTCACCCGCAGTTCAAATCGTTGTTGCACACCAAGTAACAGAAGCACTTAAACTTCTTACCGGAAATTTAGCAGCACTTAGAGGTTCCCTTTATTCGTTTGATTTGTGGCTGAATTCATCGTCATCGATTTCAGTAGAAAAAATAAAAAAAGATGATTGTCCGTCTTGTGGAAAGACTCCAAGCTATCCGTATTTAGATAAAACCAACTCAACAAAAACAGCGGTGCTATGCGGAAGAAATACCGTACAAATTCGACCAGCGGCCAACACAACGTTAAATCTTGAAACACTAGCTGATCGATTAAAACCTTATGGCCAAGTGAGTAAAAACCATTATTTACTGTCACTGATTAAGGGAGAACACCGACTTGTTTTCTTTACAGATGGACGTGTACTTATTCATGGAACAAAGGATATTGCAGAAGCAAAAAAGCTGTACTATCAGTTTGTAGGATAAAAGGAGGGGGCCTGGTTATTAGAACAGGCCCCTTCAATAGAATTAGATTCCATCACTGTCCAGTCACAGTCACATTTCTTACCGAAAATTCCGTTTTCTTTTTCTCTTTTGTTAATACAAATACATCTATTTGTGATGTTTCACTTTCAAGCATAAAGTCTAGTTGTTTTGGGCTCCAGTTTCTTGTTAATGGGACTTCCAGTTCCTTTTCTTTTAAAAATTTTCCTCTAGCATCTGTTTCTTCGATTTTTAAAATGACAGGATCTGACCCTTTGGCCTCCATTTGAAACAAGATGTTTTTTGATTCAAAATCTTTAGGTGTTGAAACAAAACCTTCCCCAGCCTTCAAACCTTCTGTTTTAACGAGAAATTCTCCGTTTTGACTCTCTTGAACCACAGCTCCTACACCAAGTAACGGAATACTCTCCATTTCCTTTGCATAAATACTTTGGCTATTTACCACAAAAGCGAGCAAGACTACCAGAAACACATGCATCGTTTTTTTCATATCTTCATCCTCCTATTTATTTACTGCATCTAATTTACTGAGAGTAGCTGGCCCTGCAATACCATCAGCTTTTAATTTATATTTCTTTTGAAACGCAATGACCGCATTTCTTGTTGCTGCATCGTACGTGCCATGGGCATTCCCTCTGTATACACCATTTTTCTTTAACTTGTTTTGCATATCCGTTACAGCCGAACCTTTGGAACCAGAACGCAAGGTTGGGTACTTTTTAACAGGGACTGCAGCAGGTTTTGGAACGGTAGCAACTTTGGTTGGGGCAATAACGGCATCAAGCTTTGACAAAGTAGCAGGTCCTGCGATACCGTCCGCTTTTAGCTTGTATTTTTTCTGAAAGGCAATGACCGCATTTCGCGTACTTGTATCGTATTTACCATGCACACTTCCTTTATAAATTCCCGCTTTCTTTAGTTTATTTTGCATATCCGTAACGGCTGATCCACTTGATCCCACACGAAGGGTTGGATATTTCTTTATTGGTGCTGCTACGACAGGTGCCGGTGCTCTTGGGGGCGTTACGGCTGGTTTTGGTGCTGGAGCAGGTGCCGGTGCCGGTGTTGTTGGCACTGGAGCAGAGACTGCACCAGGTGTATTTGCAGCTGGTTCACTTGTTATTGGTTGTTGAGTGGTAGGTTCGGATTGCAAGCTTTTTACTTTCAATGCTTGTCCTATAAAAATGGCATCTGCTGTTAATTGATTCCATGCTTTCAGCTCGTCAATGGTCATTTTGTAAGTAGTTGCAATTTTCCAGAGCGTGTCCCCAGATTGAACAATATGTGTAACGGCAGAAGAAGGAGCCGAACTGCCTGTTTGCTCTTTTGGCTGAGTTTCACTTACGGGAGAAACTTCCACCTGTCCATCATGTGCTAACCATGTGCGATACGATTGCCAAATGGATGAGCTTTCTTGTCCTAAGCTCCAGCTTCCCGAACCCTTAAGATTATATTTATGGATCAACTGTAATTTTGCTTTAATCGACTCATGATTTTCATACCAAATATGATACGTACCAGCAGTAAGAGTATTACCAGCAATGGTCATACTTGGGTCTCCTGGTTTAATCGTAATCGTTGCTTTAGGTGATTGTGCTTTCTCATCATAGGTTACCGTACCGCCATATTTGGCGAGCATTTCGTCAACACGGTTATTTGAAATACCCGCTCCACCTGTCGCTTCACCTTCTTTCCAGTATCGGCCATAGAACGGAATACCTAGTACGATTTTGTCGGCAGCAACTCCTTGATTCAAAGAAAATTGAATGGAGCGTTCCACCCAGCCGTAACTTGCGACAGGTCCTTGAGGGCCACCGGCATAGCTTTCATCATACGCCATAATCATTAAATAACTGGCATATTTCGCAAGCTCTTTGTAGTCATAAGAACCGTGCCAACCTTTTGTCCATCCGTTCGGGTTAGCGGCAACCGCTACCGAAATCTCCTTGTTTGCAGGAAGTTTTTCACGCAACAAGCGTACCAAGTCTGTGTAGGCTTCACGATCGATATCTGTCACATTTTCAATATCCACCTGAACTCCATCAAGATTATTTTTCACAATAAACTCGGCGATTTGAGAAGATAATTTTTCACGGTTGTTAAGCGCCTGCCGCCCTAAGGTTCGGTCCCAATGATTACTTAAAAAGGGAACGACTTTTATGCCGCGGGCGTGCATTTGAGTAACAAAAGCCGCATCAAATTGAGAAGTTATTTTGAGCGATCCGTCCGCATTTAAATCAAAATAGCTTGGGGACACTTGACTTAAGTTTCCTTGTGTTTTATCAACTTGAGAGATATAAGAGCTCGTATTTCCAAAATACAAATAACTCATGTTAAAAGTAATTTCGTGAGCGGAAGTTCTTAATGAAGGGAAGTTAGCAAGAATCATAACACCAGAAACAACTAGAACCCTTGCAAACTTTAATCCAGGGAATTGCTTCTTTACAAAGACGTTTGCCGATTCTTGCAAAGTTTCAACGTTTTCCTCACCAATTTCCGAACTAAACTCAGTTAGTAAATTTTGTTTATCTAATTTCATATGTACAATAACTATAATCTGACCAGCGTGTTCTTTTAGTTCAATCTCTGAAAATTCATACATTATCTTCATCACCACCTGGTGTTAGTATGTTCTATCTGCTATTTAATCATTAAAAATACATAAGCGAGAACGAAAGGTTCCTTGGTATAATAAGGATATAAAGAAGCTTATTAGGGGAGAGGACAAAATGATGATTCGTAAAGCCTTACCAACAGATGCAAAGGGCATCGCCAGAGTTCATGTTGATAGCTGGCGAACCACATATAAGCATATTTTTCCTGAAGATTACCTACAATCACTAACGTATGAAAGTCGAGAAGAATTATGGAATGGTGTAATCCCTAACGGATATGTATATGTCGCTGAAAATCATCAAGGGGAGATCGTTGGCTTTTCTTCAGGTGGGAAAGAAAGAACAGGAGACTACCCAGGGTATGAGGGAGAATTATATGCCATTTACATTCTTCAAGAGTACCAAGGGAAAGGGATTGGACGCCAATTAGTGAAGCCTTTAATTAAACAATTTACTAATGATGGAATTGATTCAATGACGGTATTTGTATTGGAGGAGAATCCTTCAAAGCATTTTTATCAATCACTCGGAGCGATAGAAATTGACCGACTTCAAGATACATTAGCTGGGAAAGAAGTAATTGAACTTGTATATGGATGGAAGGACTTATCAATCGTATAAAGGATGTGTGTGGCTACTAACCATACACATCCTTTTTTTAAGGTTGCATATTTAAAATTGTAATCTAAACCCATTCCGTTGAAAATAAATACAACAATATCCCATAGAGGAGAATAATGATATGAAACCATCAGTTTGTATTATTGGCGCAGGAATGGGTGGGTTAACCGCCGGTGCCTTTCTAGCCAAAAATGGATTTGACGTTACCATACTTGAAAAAGCAACAAGCGTAGGGGGTTCTGCGGGATTTTATACGAGAAAAGATAGACGATTTCCAACTGGAGCTACCGTTGCATTTGGACTGGAGGAAGATGGTGTGCTTAACAAATTACTGAATGAGCTCAATATTCATCCACCAACAATGGAGCTTCTTCACCCGATGGATGTTATTTTACCAGATCGAAAGGTTTCGATTTACAAAGATAAAATGCGATGGGAAAGAGAATTACAAATAAGGTTCTCAGAAAGAGAAAAGGACGTTCTATTATTTTGGAAAAAGCTTGAACAGATCGGTGAAGACGTTTTATCAGTCACAAAAAGTGAAGTTTCTTTGCCCATACAACGAATGTATGATGTAGGAAGTTTCCCCTCATTTGCCTTAAAAAATCCTTTATCAGTAACAAGGCTTGCCAAGTATGCGTCATGGACTGTTGAGAAGCTATTAAAAACATATAATCTGCATACTTATCTCCCGTTAAGACAGTTTCTTGATGCGCAGTTGATTGATGCTGTTCAAACTGAAGTATCAGAGGCCGCACTGTTGCCTTCCAGTGTAGCATTAACCATCTATAGGAAAGGAAGTTTCACCATTGAAAATGGAATTGGCCAACTTTGCGAACTACTGAAGGACTATATAATCCAATTAGGTGGTCATGTGTATCTTTCTTCTCCCTTGACAAAAGTACAATATGATCAAACTACTAAGTTTTGGCAAGTGGAAAGTAAAAAATGCAACGAATCATTCTCCACCATCATCAATAACTCCGGAATCTCTTTTGGTGATTACACTTCCTATGAAGGTAGTGATATCTCATGGGGTGCTTTTCGAATTGATGCCATTTTAAGGATAGAGGTGGCTCATCTATTACAGGGAAACGCACTTCCGTTTGCATTCCAAATTGTCTCCGACAATCCTCAGTTGGAAAAATATTGTCACAATCCTATTTATGCTACGTTCCATGAATTCCAAAGTGGAGGGGAGGATCACTTGGCTGAAGTGTTGATGAGCATTTCTGTTCACACAGAAGATAAAAGATGGATTCAGTTGTCAAAGGAGTCTTATAAGAAAGAAAAGAACTTTCTGATGGACCTATTAATGCAAGAAGTAGAAAAGGTTTTTCCATACAAAAAGCATCTTTTATTTGCTGAAGCCGGAACACCAATTACGTACAAAAGATTCGTCGGAAAATCAAAGGTTGGAGGTTTTCCTTTAACCGTAAAGAATGCTATATGGAGACCAAGAAGCTTCCGTACAAAACTTCCCAATTGGTATATCGTCGGGGAACAAGCCTTTCCAGGACCAGGAACGTTATCTGCTGCACTAAGCGGATATTATGCGTCTAGAGCAATCATAAAAGAATATTCATAAAAAGGATATAAAACTCATTAAAATAATTTGTTTCGCAAACAATAAGAAATAAAGATTTTAATGAGAGGGCGATCATAGTTGAAAATGCAAATGGATTTGACCGCAAGTGAACTAGGCTATCTTTGGTCGATGTACCAGTCCCTATCCATGAATATGTGCATTCTAAAGTATTTTGACCAAATTGTAGAAGATGAAGAGATTAAGGGGTTAAATAAGGAAATTTTAGCATGTTGTCTGACTGCACAAGGTGAAATAACCACGATTATGAATAATGAAGAATTTCCGATTCCTGTTGCCTTTACGGATCAAGATGTAAACTTACAAGCAGACAAACTATTTACAGAGCCACTTATCCTTTATTATCACTGGTTTGTTTCAAAAGGAAACTTAAATTATTCATCCATTGCTTTGAATACCATTGCTCGGGATGACATATTCACTTTATTTAAGCGATTCAATACTGAATCTTTAGAATTATTGGATAAGGCAAGAAGTTTTTTACTCGAAAAAGGATTATGGATTCGACCACCATATATCCCGATACCAAGTGAGGTTCAATTCGTTCAAAAACAAAGCTACTTAACGAAGTGGCTTGGGGAGCATCGTCCGTTGACAGGACAAGAAATTTCAATGATATTTTATAATATCTTAACGAATGAATTAGGACTCACGGTAATGAAGGGTTTTATTTCAGTCACAGATGACGAGCCTTTCAAATCCTATATGATAAAAGGCAAAGAAATAGCTACAAAGCATAAGAACGCGTTAAGTGAGATATTTCAGAAGGAAGAAATTTCTACTCCGGGTGCATGGAGCGTGAGTAACACATCTTCCAAAACAGCTCCTTTTTCAACAAAGCTAATGATTTCTCTTATCAGTTTCTTAAACTCTCAAGGAATCGCCAACTATGGTGTGGCTTTAACAAGTTCAATGAGAAGTGATATTTTCAGAACCTTTACTAGCCTACTGGCAGATGTTGCCAGGTATGCCGAAGATGGAGCGAATATATTGATTGAACATGGATGGTTTGAATCTCCACCACAAGCACCAAAATTAACGTAAATAAGAAACGACCACCTACAAAAGGATGGTCGTTTCTTATATTTATGAGATAAAGTGGCTTAGATTTTTCGCATCTAAAAATTGTTTCTCTACCCAATTTCGTAATAGCTTCTCTAATTCCGGATGGAGGGGTAGGGTAGACTCAGCGATTATATCTTTCTTAACGGTTAGCATATGAGAGGTCTGAGCTTGAAACTTCAGTGAATGACCCATATTCTCCACGATATAATATTCAGAATCACCTTTTACAAAGCTAGCTAAATCCTCTAAAACCGCAGGGTTTGCTTGAATATCTCTAGCGCCCGTAATCGCTAGGACGGGACAAGAAACCTTCGCTAGATCCTCCCGTACATTGTAGGCAAAATGTTCACGCATCCATTTTGCATTAATGGTCTGAAATTGAACCTTCATAGTGTCCTCTTTTGATCCTAACACTTTTTGCATGAAAGCCTGAGCCTGTGGTTCCACTTTTTTATCTATTTTAAATAAGCGCAAAACGAACCCAATAAACCCTTTGGCACTCCTCATATCAACAGCCGCAATGTCTCTTTGTCTTTTCAATGCCTCTTCTAATCGCTCCACAGCACCTGCAAGTAAAATTAAACCTGCCATTGGTTCTCTGGCTGCAAGTGCTGTGCCAATCATAGAACCCTCACTATGACCAACAACGATGACTTGGTCTGCATCAACACCATCCTGCATTTTTAAAAACTGGACGGCTGCTTGCGAATCGTCCACAAGATCCCAAAGACCTGTTCGGTAATAATCACCTTCGCTTTTACCAACTCCGCGTTTATCGTAACGTAAAGTAATAAATCCAAGCTCTGTAAAAAACTGTGCGAGCTGTTTGTATAATTTAAGATCTAGCTTTTTATTTACTTTTCCATCACGATTCAGCTTTCCAGTTCCAGGAATAATCAATATGGCTGGAGACTTTTCCTGATCACGGTCAGGAAGGGTAAGGCTACCACTTAAATTAACTTTGCTTTGAATAACAACCTCTGTTTCTCTCATGAACATCTCTCCCTATTCATTTGGTTCTGGTATGATGATATTGGCAAATGTTCGTTTCTTTCTATTTGGTGCTTGCTTATTCGTCAGGACCTTTGAATACACTTTCCCGAGCTCTTGTAGAAGGGAAGTGAACTCTTCGTCAGATAAATAAAGGGGGGCCTGCCGTAATGAAACTCCGTCCTTTACAAAGTCCACCTTCTCCTGTGATACGTACCTTTCATATTCAGCCATGATATTAGCGATATACTTCATGAAAAGGGCCATGTATTGTTCTTTACTATAGTTAGCTAGATCGTCTGTCCCCAAGTTAACTTCCTTTGGTTGAAGAGCGTACCATTTTTCTACCGTTCCCCGTATTTGTTGCTCATCTACTACAAACACAACTTTTGATTCAAATAGTTTTTTTAAATGACGATAAAGGGTCGCTTGAGGAATGTCTGGCATACGTTCCTTCATTTGTTGAACAGTTAAGGGCTCGCTAACAAGCGACTGGATAATTCTCATGCGAACAGGGTGTAGGATCACATCTGCTTTTGATTCACTCATAAAAGCTACTCCTTACTAAAATATATTATCAATATCGATAATGATAATATAAACGTTTTTTTGATGAAAGTAAAGAACAATTCAAGAATAGAGACGTGCTACGTGATGCTATCATAGTGCTAGCAAGATTCTATCCGTGTGCTTCCTATGGTGAAACCTGTATAAGCAATCGAGGGATGTCCATACTAATATCAGTTTATAATGAGGAGGGATGTTGTGTGAAGCACGACCATGACCATGGAGAAGATTCCATGACTCGAAAAACACTAAAGCAAACTTTAGAAGAAACACTTGAACTTGAAAATCAGCTTTTACGCACATATGCCATTACCGCAGAAGCGATTCATGAAGACCATGAGCTTAAAACACGACTACATAATATGGCAGAAGGAAACGCAAAAAGAGTTAATCAAATTGAGTATGAGCTTGAAAAGTTATAAAATGGTAAAGGGTGCACGAGTTCATTGCACCCTTTTATTTCGACATAGAGGAGAGATGAGGATGAGTGCTTCATGGTTATTTGTTCTTGCATCCGCAATAGCGGTAGTGGGCATTTCTTTTGCCTTTAACAAAATGATGCATCAGGTCCAAGAAAAAGTGGAAAAAGGAGAACAACTAGACCTGAATACGATGCAAGCAGCGCAAACGAAGTTTTTTATTCAAGTAGCAATGGCTGAAGCGATCCCTATTTTAATCATTGTTTATGCATTTACATTAATTGGTCAGGTAGTTGAGACAAATGTTGTTGTTCCACTCGTAGTCATTATTGGAATCCTTGTTGTTGCATTTGTTTCTCTTCTTCGTATCAGAAGGGATATGATGGGAGCTCCAAAGATGAATCAAGAATCAGTAGGAATGGTAAATACATTATTCTTTATCGGAGCAGCATTGCTTTCTGCCATCCCAATCGTTTCAATTGTAGGGATCATGACTGCAAGCTCGTAAAAAAGGACGGAATCATTTTATGCGTAAAACAAATATCGTACCATGGTCGGAAGAGTGGGCTAGAGTTTTTGAAAAAGAAGCTGAGGTTCTTAATAACATCTTTCAAGATAATGTGATCGACATTCATCACATAGGAAGTACCTCCATTAAAACAATTGGTTACGCCAAGCCTATTATCGACATATTGATGGTCGTACATGACATATCAAGTGTTGACCATTTAAACCCTTCCATGCTCGAACTTGGCTATGAAGCAAAAGGAGAAAACGGGATACCTGGAAGACGATTCTTTCAAAAGGGTGGTGACCATCGTACCCATCATGTCCATGTTTTTCAAGAAGGAGATAAACAAATTAATTTTCACCTAGACTTTAAGAAGTTTTTACTACAACACCCTGATCAAGCTGCCAGATACAAACAAAAAAAGCTAGACCTAGCCACCAAATACCCCAATGAACATCATCGATATCAAGAAGGAAAACAAGACCTTGTTTCAGAGCTGGCAGAGCTCGCCAAACAATGGGGAGAAGAAATTCGAACATTGAGAGATTAATAGTCTTCCTAATGAATTTCCAGACGTCTTAGCCCTCCATTTGATTTTGGAGGGTTTATCTTATGCACTTTTCCCCTTAAATCTTTACTCCGATACACAAATTAAGTAAACATCCTCCATTTATGATAAAATGACGGTAAATTCCATCTTTTGGAGGTTTTAATGGATAAGCCAAAGGTGTTAATTATTGAGGATGAAGAAAAGATTGCCCGTGTTCTTGAGCTTGAACTATCTTATGAAGGATATGAAGTGAAAACAGCTTTAAATGGTTTAGAAGGTTATCAGTTGTTTCAATCAGAAACTTGGGACGTCATTCTATTAGATGTGATGCTTCCTGGTATTAGTGGTATTGAACTTTTACGGAGGATTCGATCCGCACAGACAACCGTATCGGTTATCATGTTAACCGCAAAGGATTCTGTTGAGGATAAGGTGTCTGGACTTGATCTTGGGGCAAACGACTATATGACAAAACCTTTTCAAATTGAAGAACTGCTAGCAAGAATTCGTGTGTGTCTGCGCAATAAACAGCCGATTCTCGATAAGGGGTCTGAATCCAACTGGCTTATTTTCTCTGATTTAAAACTAAGCGAGACGACACACGAAGTGATGAGAGGGGAAGATCGGATCGAATTGACTCCAAGAGAATTTACGTTACTTTCACACCTCATCAAACACCCACGCCAGGTGCTAAGCCGAGAACAGCTTTTAAACGGTGTGTGGGGTTATGATTATTACGGTGACACCAACGTTGTTGATGTTTACATACGCTATTTAAGAAATAAAATCGATAAGCCTTATTCTACGAATTTAATTCATACGATTCGTGGCGTTGGTTATGTTCTTAGGGAAACAGAATGAAACTTAAAAATAAAATCAATTTATCTACAGCAGTCATGTTCATTGTTCTGTTAATCATTATTGTATTAACGATTTATCTCTCTTTTAGCGCAATGGCGAAGAACCGTGAAATAGACAGAGTATATGAAGAGGCGAAACAGGCAACTACCGGTATTCACCAGTCGGATGCGTCTGTTCCCGTCCAAGAGCTTCTCCGAGCGTATGTACCCGTAGATGGACTTCTACAAATTGTAAAACCAGATGGAAGCCCAGGGGCAGGGTCAGCAGCCGATTCAGCACAACTATCGGAATTACGAAATTTACCCGTAACCTACTACGGCAAAGAAGAGAAGAAAATTATTAACAACAACGGAAGTTCCTTTGCCTTTGTATCACTCCCGATCGTTTGGTTGGATGGTGAAATTGTTGATCTACAGGTAATGGTAAGTTTACACTCCACCGATGAAATGCTTCACATATTAAAACTTCTTCTCATTGCTGTCACTTTTTTAGCAACCATTCCTGCCGTGATTTCGTCGAGGCTATTAGGAAATGTCATCACTAGACCGATAACATCCATGATTCACACCATGAAGGAAATACAAAATAGTGGTCATTTTAAAAGACTTCCATTACCGAAGAAAACAAATGATGAACTTTACCAAATGGGAGATGCATTTAATAAAATGATCGAATTATTAGAGGTGAATTATCAAAAACAAGGAGAGTTCATTAGCAATGCTTCTCACGAACTTAAAACACCTTTAACGGTGATTGAATCTTATGCCACTTTATTGCGTAGAAGGGGGAAGGAGAGGCCGGAAGTGTTCGATGAATCCGTTCATGCCATTCTTTCTGAAACAGAACGGATGAGGGATTTAACCAATAATCTTCTTTTATTAGCCAAGCATGACGAGCAATGGCAAGTGAACAAAGAGAAAATAAAACTATCATCGTTGGTTCAAGAAATTGCTCACTCCTTTCAACATGCGTACCATCGACAAATACATATCAATATTGAAGGACTTCCCGTTGTCGAAGCTGATTACCAAAGGCTCAAACAGCTTATCTATATTTTCATGGATAATGCGCGGAAATACAGTGATGAAATCATAGAATTACGGTTATATACTAAAGAGAATCTTGCTTTATTGGAAATACAGGATTTTGGAATTGGGATTCCTGCTCCTGATTTAGAAAAGATATTCGATCGTTTTTACCGGGTAGACAAAGCAAGGGAGAGAAAGACGGGCGGCTTTGGATTGGGCCTTTCCCTAGCCAAAGAGTTAGCAGAGGCAATGAATATAAAGCTTCAAGTAGAAAGTAGGGAAGGATACGGTACAACAGCTCGTATTCTTTTCAACACCACTATCTCTCAGTAAATTCTCATTTTTCACATGTATACTAGTGTCACTATACAAACGGAGGGAGAAAAATGAGGCTAAATAAATGGGTCATCATCATTATTTTTCTAGGTGTAATCACAATCATTGCTGCAGTCTTTCTACAAACCTCTTCATTTGCCGGTCAAATGAGCGCTACTGAGGCCGAAGAAAAAGTAAAACAATTGTATACAGGCGAAGTGATATCAACACTTGAAAAGGACGGTCGTTTTCATATTACTCTGTCATTATCAGGTGGGGAGTATGAACTTGTCCTTGATCGAGAGTCAGGGGACATTTTAAGAATGACAAAAACAAAAAATTCTCCAAATAATAACTCTGACACCTCAACTGATCAAGGCAATCAGGTGGCAGAGGAAGAACCCGTGGAACCAACCCCATCGAAGGAGGAGCCTCCAAGTCAGATTACGGAACAAGAAGCCATAGGGATTGCATTAGAAAAAATGGCTGGAACAGTGGAGGAAGTTGATCTCGAGGAATCAAACGGCATCTCATATTATTTAGTTGAGATTGAAGCAAATGACCAGCAGGAGGCCACCATACAAGTTCACTCCATTACAGGTGAAATCATAAGTGTCACATGGGATGATTAGTACCTTTCTTTTCGTTTTCTCATCAATTTCTCATTTTCTTATCTGAGTTTCCTCATTTTTGCTGGCTATGATAAGAGTATCAACAGTAAGGAGGAAACAAAATGAAAAAGAGAAACGCATTATTAATTGGTATTGCAAGCTTCGTGGTACTAGGTGGAGCACTCGGGGTAGGAGCGATCGATAAAATGGATGACGATTCGATAAAGAGTGTCACGGATATGGGAACAACTAGCCATACTCCAGAAACTACACAAACAAATGTACAAACAGACGATAGCTCAACTGTATTATCTCAAGAAGTGAAAATTACCCAGGATGAGGCCATCGCCATAGCATTAAAAGAATCACCAGGAACAGTAACAAAAGTCGAACTTGACGATGAGAACGAATACGAAATTGAAATCCGAGATGGTGACAAGGAGATTGACTTTGAAATTGACGCCATGACAGGAGAAATTAGAGAGATGGATACTGACTTTTTCGATGACAGAGATGATGATTAATTCAATGAAATACCCCCACATTTTCACAAGTGGGGGTATACTAATTTCATGACTAATTGTTGTGATTTTAACGCTTCTTCACCATCAACTGACGGCGTCATATCATTTTCAACGCAATGAATAAAATGATGGATAGCATCTTCAAATCCGCGTTGTTTCAGTGTGGAATCCCAAGAGCCTGGGTAAGAAGTAGAGATGGTATCACTAGCTTCCCTCTCAGTCGTATTCATATTCTTTACACGTATGATCGCCCCGTTCGTCACTAGCTCCAATTGCTCCAATCCCGTACCAGCATTTCGATGCATAGCCGTCGTCATTTGGATCCCATCTTTTTTGGAGAATGTATGCTGGCCAAAAACCATCTCGTTTTTTTCATTTTTATGTAAGGTTCCATGCTGAAGAATAAGATCACCATCAGCCAACCAACGGACTGTATCAACAAGGTGCAAGTAATCATCTAACATCGTAAACTCTAAATCATGTGGTCCAACGCTATTTGCACGATGCTTCTCAAATCTCGCCCATGCAAGATCTTTCGATTGTTCCTTCGCTTTCACATACATAGGAGCAAAACGACGATTAAAGCCCACCATTAATTTGCAGCCTGATGAATGCTGTAACTCCACCAATTTCTCCGCTTGATCGAGAGTAGCCGCTAACGGCTTATCCACGTATACATGCTTGCCTTTTGAAAGCAGAGTAGTGATAATGTCAAAATGTGTAGCTGTTGAACTATGAACAAACACCGCATCACACGCATCAGCAACAGAAGTAACACTTGAAAAATCCTCAATCCGATATTGCTTACAAATCAAACTTCTCTTTTCTTTGTTCGGGGTAAAAGCACCAACAAACTCCCAATCTGTCTCTCTAGATAGAATAGGCAAATATGCCTTATGTGCTATATTGCCAAGCCCAACCATTCCAATTTTTAACTTCAAGTTATACCACCCTTTACCATTTATGTACTTCTTTCATCATATAGAGAGTGTGGAACGTCCGTCAACCATTGTGGTTTTCAATATTTTACCTAAGGAAAAAATGTCCTCCTATTTTTTTACATGCTATAGTAAAAAAAGTGAAACCGTTTCGTTTGCTGCCTCGTCTAACGCATGGAAATCAAATAAGGTAGTAGTTTATTAAAAAAGGAGGGGCTTATATTTTGAGCTTAGAAAAAGAAATAGAACAAGCCCTAGTAGGAATATATGAACGAGAAAAAATTATCGAAATGGTGATGGATGCGTACGGAACCAAGTTAAAACGAATGATTTACTCCTACGTAAAAGACTGGGAGGTTGCCAGTGATCTTACTCAAGAAGTATTTATCACAGTTTATGAGAAACTATTATCGTTTAAACAGCGTTCATCTTTCAAAACATGGATTTACACCATCGCGATCAATAAAAGCAAAGACTACCTAAAAAGCTGGCATTATCGAAATCTTGTGATCAATGAAAAGTTATTCTTTTTTAAACAGAGTGGGGAGAAATCACCAGAGGACCTGCTCTTGCAACAAGATGTACGCTCAGAACTCGCAAAAGCCATTATGGCCATGCCTGTAAAATACAGAGAAGTTTTTCTGCTCCATTATTATCAAGATTTTACTTACAGTGAAATTAGTGACGCCCTCCATATACCTTTAGCAACGGTAAAAACAAGACTATTTCGAGGAAAAGAAAGATGCAAGCAATTCTTAACTAATGAAAGGGGAGAACAACATGGCTGACATTCATACACAGGTGAAAGAGGCCGTTCATACGACAGCTTCTGAAAAATCGGTTTTCACAGAACTAGAAAAGCAACGCGTTCTCCGAAAAATACGATCTGGAGATACACAAAGCGCAAAAAAGTCTAATCAATTTGTTCCAAGGATGGTCACTACTATTGCTGTTGCGGGATTTTTATTATTTATCGGAGGAATCATTGGATCAAATCTCCAAAGCAGGAACATAGCATCACAAAGTGACACTAAGGCGGTTGCAGAAAAATTTTACCCTAACCTCCAATATGGTGAGGTGTTAAATGGCTGGAGTCTCCTTAATAAAGGTCCATACGAAGGCGCAAAAAGTGAACCAAGCGGATTATTGCATGCTGTTTTTCAAGGTGAAGCACAAATTACTGGTACTTTAAAATATTATGATATAGATGATTCAGAGCGCCCGGATCAAATTTTGTTTACCCCGGATAAGCTTTCCTTACAATCATTGCCTGTAGAAGAGGGTAGACATCCAGACCTTACTTTCGCATCAAATGAGCAACGTAAACTAAAAGCCGTGTTCGGGCTTGGTACCAATCGCATGGATATAGGGGAAGTCACACTCGTTGTTGACAACTATACTGCAAGGTATATAAAAGGAAAAACTCTACCAGATACTGTAGGTTTAAAGGAAATTGTCCTACCGGAAGAACCCGAAGTCCAATCCACACCTTTTCATATTCAAGTGAATCAAGGTCAGAAACTGGAACTATCAGCCGTTCTTCTTGATCGCTATGAACAATTCAAGGTCACCAAAGATAAACAGGCTTTAAGTGGATTATCCCCTTCAGAGGTTTTCCAGCTTTACTTCTATGCAGAGGAGCTGCAGGATTACGAAACTCAATATTCACTTTTTATTGACGATGAAGAATACTTAAGAGTGTTCGAAACGTATGAGGATTATCTTACTGCCAAACAACAAAACCCTAGCACAGGCTTGTTAGAACAAGTAAAAGCAGGAACCTTGTTCGAGCATGTAATCGATGAAACTTCGGCTTCAGTTAGTATAGAAGCAGAAACAACAGGCTTATCGTTCGGTTTCTCTAAAAATAAACATGGAATTTGGTGCGTAAACTGGCTTCCCATCCAATAATTAAAAAAATGCCACCTAATCGAATTGATAGGTGGTCGTTTTTATGTAAAAATAAGATATGTTAAAAAATATTACAAAAATTCAATTCTAGTTAGGTGTGAATGTCTGTGAAGTGTGTTGCCCTTGATTTAGATGGTACTTTGCTCAATTCAGAGCATGAGGTATCTGCAGAAAACGAAAAGACGATCCGAAAGCTTCAAGAAGAAGGGGTAGAGGTGATCTTAAATACGGGACGAGCTTATGCTGATGTTGTGAAAGTAAATGCGATTCGCGAGCTAAACTGTCCAATATTAACTCTAAATGGATCTGCGCTTTATGGGAAGGACGGTTCCTTATTATACGAAACGACGATACCTGTTCCTGTCTATAAGCAAATGCTGACTGAATTAAAAAAGCTTTCTGTCGGGATATTGGTATATACAAATCATGGAGGATTTCCTTGTACACTTCCTGGGTTAAGAGGCAAAAGTGACGAGGAACTAAAAGAACTATTCCTTACATACGATTATGACCAGATTTTACAAATCGAGGATTTGAAGATTTTCAAGTGTATTGCGGTGGTTTCTTATGAAGAGCTTGAGAGAATACAAACCGTTAAGGAGCAATTATCCGGTTTTGAAGAATTAACTTTGGCTTCATCCTTTCCAAATAACGTTGAAATCATGTCAAAAGAAGCCCATAAAGGAAAAGCGATTCAGCGCTATGCTTTGATGCATAATCATGTGTTTTCTGAGATTTACGCATTTGGTGATGGGGGCAATGACTTACCGATGTTCTCCATTGCAACAGCATCTGTCGCCATGGAGAATGCACCGGATGAAGTAAAGGAAAAAGCTACGTATGTAACAAAATCAAATGATGAAGATGGAGTATCTCACGCCATTTACCATATTTTAAAGCTTTTATAAGCTCATTTTTGTCGTTACCCTCTTGTTTTTGAGCAGGAGGGGGCGATTTTTTAAAAAATTCTTGAAAATCTCTTGTTGTTTTCTAATTTTTTTGCGATAATCAGAATTTATTTGCGACTATCGGGGATATATTTGCGATTCGAGAAATTTATTTGCGATTAAAAATTTTTAATTGCTATTTTCAGAATTTACTTGCGATTATTGAAAAATATTTGCGTTAATACTACATTTATTTGCGATCCACACCATGTATTAACCATTAATATAAAGGAGGAGCTTATGCCAATTGTTTCCGAGGAGTACAAAGAAGAGAAAAAAGAGCAGATTTTAGACAGTGCGTTTGAATGCTTTGCTAAAAAAGGCTTCCAAACTGCAACAATGGATGATATCGTTGCCCATTGTGGTATGAGCAAAGGAGCGATCTACAATTATTTTTCAAGTAAGGAAGAAATCTATTTAGACCTCCTTACACGTGCAACAGACAAAAACTTTGTTCAATACCATAAACACTTTGCCAAACATCGAACAGCTAGCAGCAAAATAGATTATCTGTTTAACGCTTATTTGTCTGCAAATCCCATTGACCGCAATCGATTAGAATATATCGTTGTTTTCTACGAATTTAATCTTCATAGCACAAGGGATCCTGACCTTCTTCAACAGCTTCATGAAAGAAAAAGAAAATTGGTGACCTTAGTGAATGACATCATTCAAGAAGGACAACAGCAGGGTGAATTCAAACAAGATATTCCATCTCAACTTTACGCTGAAAGATTTTGGACGATAATCGATGGAGTCAATCTTCATGCGGTATACGATGATTTTCCTTATTACGATGTGTTGAGGGAATTAAAAGATATGTATTTAGAAGAATTAAAGTCGGAATAAGGGAGGGTACTATGCCAATCGTATCTGAAGAACATAAGAGACAAAGAAGAAATCATATTTTATTGAGTGCACAGCATTGTTTTGCAGAAAAGGGCTATCATATCACGTCAATGGATCAGCTTGTTCAACATTCAGGCCTTTCAAGAGGAGCAATTTACAACTATTTTAAAAGCAAAGAAGAAATATATCTAGAGCTTATGAAAGGGATTGTCACTAGAGAAATAGAGCCAATCGAGTCGTATATTAAGACCCTTCCTACAAATCTTGAAAAAATAGCCTATCTGTTTGATCATTATTATCAGCTTGAACCAATGTGTGAAGAGCAAAAGGAAGCATTTTTCGTACAGCTTGATTTTCAATTATCAGCTTCTAGAAACCCTGACATGATGGCCATTCTAGATGAATTACATAAAAATATGAAGTTCGAATTAATGAAATCGATTTTACAAGAAGGAAAAGAGGCGGGAGAGCTGAAATCAAATATCCATGTTGATATTTATACTCATATGTTTTGGTCGTTCATTGATGCGGCAAATATGCAACGAATTCTTTTTCCTGAACTTCCGTACCAATCAATCCTAATGGACCAGAAACAATCCTTCCTAAATAAGATCACTAAATAGACTTGTTGGTATGTTAAAGACCCTTCTGTAAGATTACGCGCTTTTTCGCGAAAATTGACCGATTATTTTCACTTGATAATATTCTGAATGTTCCATATAATGAAAATAAACCGATTAGTCGGTTAAAAATCATTAAAGGGGTGTTCGGCTATGACTCAATCGGTTCTACATACGGCTCTTGAAAGATTCCAAGCATTGGACGAAAAAATTTCACACTTAGAAAGTATCTCTGGTCTCCTTTCATGGGATCAAAAGGTGATCGCACCAAAAAAGGGAAGAGCCCAGTTTTCAAAAGCATACGGGGCATTGCAAACGGAAATATTCGATCTTATGATCTCTCAGGAAATGGGAGAGCTTTTAGATCAGTTGTCAGAAAGCAATGAGAATTTTGATACAGTAACAAAAGCGAAAATCCGTTTACGAAAACACTTTTATAACCGTTCAAAGAGTATTCCTTCTGATTTATATAAGGAATATTCCGTCTTGTGCAGTGATGCCAATGATGCATGGGAAGAGGCACGAGAAAAAAATGACTACGGTCTTTTTCGACCTTATTTAGAAAAAATCGTAGAAATTAAAAAGAAATTCGTTGAATATTACGGGTACGAGAAGCATCCGTATGACGCATTACTTGATGAATTTGAGCCAGGCTTAACGGTAGAAGTACTTGATCCACTTTTTGCTAGCTTAAGAGAAAAGAGCATAGCACTTTTAAATAAAATTAAAGCTGCCACACATAAAACACCAGTTGAAATCGTGAAACAACCATTTTCCATAGAAAAGCAAAAAGAGTTTAACCGCTACATGCTTCCACAATTAGGATTTGATCTGGACGCTGGAAGACTCGATGAAACGGTGCATCCATTCGCACAGACGGTAAACACAGGGGATGTTCGTATTACAACTCGTTATCTAGAAAACAATGTACTTTCTGCCTTGTTCGGTACGATCCATGAGGCGGGTCATGGTATCTACGAACAGCAAATTAACTCAAAGTTAGAGGGAACCGTCTTATGCGCGGGTACTTCATTTGGGATTCATGAATCACAGTCTCGCTTTTTAGAAAATATGGTGGGACGAAGTGAAGCCTTTTGGCAGTACTTTTTGCCAAAGTTAAAGGAATTTTTCCCAACTCAGCTTCATAACGTTGAATTACAAGAATTTTACGAGGCAATTAATACGGTTCATCCGTCTTTTATTCGTGTGGAAGCAGATGAACTTACGTATAATCTTCACATTATGCTTCGGTATGAAATTGAGAAGGAATTGTTTGAAGGCAAACTAGAGGTAAGTGAACTCCCAACTGTTTGGAATAAGAAAATGGAAGAGTTTTTAGGAATTGTCCCTCCAACAGATACATTAGGTGTTCTTCAGGATGTTCACTGGTCATTCGGTGGCTTTGGTTACTTCCCGTCGTATTCGTTAGGAAATCTGTATGCGGCACAACTATTAAAAACGATGAAAAAAGAACTTCCGGAATTTGACCAATACTTAGAAGCTGGTAATTTACAGCCACTCATGAGTTGGTTAAAGGAAAAGATTCATCAGCATGGAAGCTTGTATACTCCTAATGAGTTAATTGTTTCTGTGACAGGCGAGCAACTAAATGCCGCTCATTTAGTCGAATATCTTGAAGAAAAATATAGTCGAGTATATCAGCTGTAGATGATAGAAGGGTGTGCCAAATCAAGAGTGTTTACCACTTTCAGGCACACCCTCTTTTAAGGAGAGATACCAATGCTTAAGATCAAAAGATTAAAAGATTGTGAGATTTCAGAAGCAGTAGAAGCATGGAATATTGGCTTTGAGGGATATTTTTTTGATTTAACGATGACTACCGAAAAATTTATGGCTAGAATGGCTTCCGAGGGACTATCTGATGAGTTGTCCGTTGTTGCCTTTTGGAATGATAAACCAGTCGGATTAATTGTAAATGGAATCCGAGAGTTTCAAGGAGAATTAATTGGCTGGAATGGAGGAACCGCAGTCAACAAGGACTACCGAAGCAAAGGAATCGGTAGAAGAATGCTCGAAGCCACTTTAGATATTCTTGAAGAAAATAACGTGAAAGTGTCGACGCTAGAGGCTATAAGCGAAAATAAAGGAGCCATTGCTCTCTATCAATCTCTTGGGTACGACATTATTGACCACCTCGAATGCTTAGAAAAAAAGGAAGGTCAAATACCAGCTGTCGCGTCAAACGTTTTTCAAATGAAGAGAGTTTCACCTGAAGAAATCGGTAATCTATCGTTCTATCAAGGAAAAAATCCTTGGCAAACCCACTGGCAAAGCGTCATGGATGGGGAAGCGTTGATTGCTGAAGATAACTTTGGAAATGCCATTGGATATGCTTACTTCCGTAAGATTTTTTCAGAGAAAGGAATTCATACGGGTACTACCTTATATCAATGTGAAGCAGATCGAAGCAGAAGGGATCAAAAAGAAGTCATTCAGTTTCTATTAGCAGAAGCTTTTCATACTTCCACTGACCACATTCGTCTCTATGTACCTAACCTGCCAACATTAAGTAGTTCCATTACTCATAGGGTATTAAAAGATATGGGATTTGAACCCATTGTTCATCTTGTTTACATGAAACAAATCTTAAACTAACTAATCCTCGACCTTACTCTGCAAGATGAGTAAGGTTTTTTTATGATCATTAATGAATTGTTCCTCTCTTTTCCTACATTTCGTAAAGGATCGTTAATAGTTTTGACATATCTCCTCGATATGATAATAACAAGCCCAGGATATAGCAGCCTCAGCCGAAAGAGAATCCTTGGAATTCCCCCCTCCAATGAATAACTCATTAAAAGAGGCTGCGAATCCGGTTAATAGGGAGAGGAGGTGTAGTTGATTGAAAAAGTTAAAGTGGCTGCTTTTCTTCCTTTTACTTGCAGTTGCTTTTAGTTTAGGAGTCTATACAGCTCCCTATCTAAACGGAACAACACAATGGGTTCAAACCTTGCCAAATGTAAGTAACTGGAATGTAAATTATAATCCACTACCGTTTTTAATGGCACTTAGTATGTCAACGATACTTACAATCATTAAAATTGTTACTGCGTTCATCGGATGGCTCCTTTGGAGTAAAACGAAAAAGCTGAATTTAGTTAAGATCTCAGGTTTACTATTGTTCGCTTTTTCTGTCATTTCCTTATTACCCATGTTATTTGCAGTAGGCATGATTGGATTAGCTTTATTTTTAGTAACAAAAAGTAGAAAAAGAACCATTATGGAATGAATTCGAGGAGGAACTACGAAATGGGATTATTTAAACGTTTAAAAACGATCGCAACAGCAGACTTACATGATGTACTAGACCGAATGGAAGATCCAATTGTGATGCTCAAGCAGCATCTTCGTGAAATGGAACAGGATATTGCCAAAGGTGAAGAAGCTTTGGCTAAACAATTGTTTTTCGAGAAGAAACAAGAAGCTCAATTAAATGAAACTAAAGCATTAATTGAAAAAAGAGTGGGACAAGCTGAAATAGCGGTTAAAAAAGGTGACGACGAAACAGCGAAACAATTAATCTTAGATAAAATTGAACTAGAAAAGAAGGAACAGGTTTATGCTTCACAGCTTGAAGCTCTCTCTCAACAAACAAAGAAACTAGTTCAGCAAATTGAAGATTATAAGCATAAATATAAGGAATTAAAAAATAAGCAGCAGCTTCTTATTTCAAGAGCTCATGTGGCAAAAGTGACTGAATCCATTGAACAATCATTTGCGACTTTTACTCCTGGCAGTGCCGTGAAGGGATTTGAACGTGCTGAGGAGAAGATTCTTGCTCTTGAAGCAAAATCAAAGGCAAGAGAACTGTTTCATCCGTCCGTTGACTTAAATAAAGTATATGACTACGAGCTCGAAGAAAAGGTCCAAAAAGAATTAGAAAAGATTAAGAACAACTAATACGAACACTTTGATCACTCCTTAACAAAAAGTATTCCGAAAAAATAATTTATTTAATTATTGAATTTTCAGAAAACAAATGTTATTATAGAAAAAAGGTTAAGGAGTGATTTCCAATGGAAAAGTATTTGCTAAATTCACCACAACAACCAACTGAAGAACAATTATCGTCAGCCGCAGATATGGTCATCCGACAAGCACTACTTGATTATCGAAAAGATAAGTTAAGAAAGGAAATTGATGATTCCTTAGCCACGAGAAATAAAGATGAGTTTTTCCGATTAACAGACGAATTAAAAAATTTAATGTAAGTAAAAATTAATCGACCACACATTTGTGTGGTTTTTGTTTTTTATACGATATTCGATTTGCATTGGCGTATAATGGATATAAATAGAAAATATTACATACATAAGGAGTTGTCTTCGCCTATGACTACCTATACGTCTCGAGAGCAAGTCCCCACTAAAGAAAAGTGGAATTTAGACGATATTTATCCCGATTTAGCATCATGGGAGAACGATTTTAAGCAAGTCGAAGAAATGACGAGTGAATTAAAAACTTTTGATGGCAAGATTCAGAATGGTGCTAGCCTCTTTCAATTTTTACAGAAAAAAGAAGAGCTTTCCTACAAATTCAATCATTTATACGCTTACAGCATGCTGAAGGTGGATGAAGACACTCGTGTGACAGAGTCTCAAAGCTATCTTGAACGAATGAAGAGCTTAGGTATTAAAGTAAGTTCCTCTACGTCATTTTTTATGCCTTATCTCTTGAGTTTAGAAGAGAAGGACTTAAAGGCCTTTATTGAGGAAGAAAAGGGCTTAAGTTACTTTGAAGAGGATTTACTAGAATCATTTCGTTACAAGCCGCATGTTTTATCTAAGGAAAAAGAAGAGCTTGTTTCCCAGCTTGGAGAGGCTTTTTCTGCACCAAGTACCATCTTTGGAATGATCAACAATGCGGATATAAAGTTTGGAGAAGTGACACAGGAGGACGGGTCAAAGGTCGAGCTTACACGTGGCTTATATTCAAAATTGATTGAAGATGAGAACCGTCAGACGAGAAAAGAAGCGTATAAAGCATACTACGAACCTTACATTCAGCTAAAAAATACAATAGCTTCTACACTATCCAATTCTATAAAAAACAACGTGACGATGTCGAAGCTTCGTAATTATCCATCTGCACTTGATAAATCATTGTTTGGAGATAATGTTCCGAAAGAAGTATACGATAATTTAATTATGTCAACAAAACAACATATTGCACCAATGCATCGTTACAATTCCATTCGGAGGGAAAAGTTAAACCTCGATGAACTTCGAGCTTATGACTTAAGCGTTCCGATCGTAAGTGGTGTGAAAATGGACATTTCGTACGAAGAGGCATATGAAACGATGCTAAAAGCACTAGCTCCACTTGGAAGTGATTATATTGAAACATTAAAAACATTTAAGGATTCTCGCTACATTGACGTTCGTGAGACAAAAGGGAAGCGGTCTGGTGCATATAATCTAGGAATTTATGGAGTTCACCCATATATATTATTAAACCATCAAGATGATTTGGATAGCATGTTCACGCTCGTCCATGAATGCGGGCATGGTGTTCATAGTAAATTGAGTGCGGAGCATCAACCGCAAATTTCAGCAAGATACAGTATTTTCGTAGCCGAAGTAGCTTCCACCGTAAACGAAGTACTTTTAATCAATTATTTACTGCAACACGAAACGAATCCTGATATTCGAAAGCATCTTTTAAATCATTTTATTGATCAATTTAAAGGAACCTTTTTTACTCAGGTCATGTTTGCAGAATTTGAGAAAAAGACACATGAAATGGCGGAACAGGGGATTCCTTTAACCGTTGATGTTTTTAACTCAACGTATGAACAGCTATTCCGGGAATACAATGGAGATGAGCTTATTTTTGACGAGGAAGTAAAGTACGGTTGGTCCCGAATTCCTCATTTTTATCGACCGTTTTACGTGTATAAATATGCGACTGGCTACGCATCTGCCATCCATATTGCCTCGAATCTATTGTCTGGTGATGAAAAGATCCTTGAGTCGTATTTGAAGTTTTTACAAAGCGGTAGTTCTGATTATCCTCTAGAGCTTTTAAAGAAAACCGGTGTGGATCTTACGAATAGTGAACCAATCGAATCAGCAATGAAAAAGTTTTCAGAGCTTGTGGACGAATTTGCTAGCTTATAGATCTCGTTTTAGACTACCTTGTTAATATTGGACATCAAAAGGACGAACCAAGTCGGTTCGTCCTCGATTTTTATTCAATATTATCAATTGATAGCTTTTTCACTGGTAGAAAGTCCTCACCAGAATCCAAATACGTGATAGATACTTTGTCTCCACGCTCTAAGTAGATCGCTAGAGGGTTATTTTCTGACGATACAGTATAATTCTGTTGATTGTTAAGCAGGAAGGATACAACCGTATAATCTCCAATTCGCTCCTTATAAACTCGAAGCACTTCACCACTCGTTTTCATTTCTTCTGCCTTTGAGGTTCCATTTAATGTGCTACCTTCTCGTTGTAGAGCTACCTTGTATTTTTTTAGCGCATCATTAGGAGTTTCTGCATACGATGATATTTCAGGATTTGCTGCTGAAACGATAAAATAATTTTGAAGAAAACCATTGGAATCAAGAACAGGAGTGAGCCAGCTTGCTTCTCCATAGAAATTGTAGAGAACAGGCATTTCTCCATCCCATTTTTTCTCGATAAATTTCTTATCGATAATTTCAAGAGCACCTCGAGAATCCATATACGATTCCTCTAAATTTCCAGTGTAAAAGGTGGCTTTTCCGGTCCGAGCATTTGTTAACGAGTACCCAAGCATGGAATCTACTCCTTCTTTCGGACTCGTAAAATCAGTAAAGTAGTACATCACACCATTCTCATCAAAAATTGGGCTTACATTGGCCTCCGTACCTTCATCGGAAGGCAACTTCACATCTGATTTTCCAAATAAGCTATTCCAAAAACCATGTACAAAATTGCCATAATAACTATTTTGTAAACTCACAGCTTCAGGTGAGACAGACCCATCAAGAAACGCTGGTGCTGACTCTAGATCAAACGCTTCTGTTTTTCCAGTGGAGGGATCGACAAGAACGATTCCTTCCGCTTTAAAACCGTTTCGCGCCGTGACAAAACTTCCATACGTTCGAATAAAATAAGGTTTTCCATCATCATCTATTTCAAGCTGCACATCACCGTAGAATATGTTCTTTGGATAGTTAAGACGAATATGACGTTCTAGGTTCTTTTGAAAATACGAAGATGGAGTGTACTTCATACTTGATTGAACAAATTTAGGATTCGCTGAGGAATCTGTTGCACTTAAGGTAAAATAACCCGGTGTTTCCTCGCCCTTAAACCACTTGAAAAAGCCTGAGAACTCAACAGGAGCAATATAGACAAATTGTCCATTTACTTTCTGTATTTGTAAATTTCCGAGTTCATAGTAACTCGTATTGGGAACCTGTCCAAAAGCCTTTCTCATTTTATTTCTAGCAAATTGGGGAGGAACACTCGCTGGAGTCACACTTTCATCAAAGGCCGGGATCTCCACCTTTTCGTCCATTTTGGAAAGCTCATACTTCTCATCGGCATTGAACACAAAGGCAGATAAAAAATAAATTCCAATGCCAAGTGCTCCGAGGGAGATGATTCCTTTCAACTTTCGCTCCATTCCTTTTGAAACGATTGTTCCTCCAACTGACACCAATAGTATTAAAGCCCAAAGAGTGCTGATGTTTTGATCAATTTTTGTGAGATAAAAGAAGCCGAACACAATCAAAACAAGAATCGTTGTAAACGCCACCGCTATACCCGTTACCTTCGTTTCTTTTGTCATTTTAGATAAAGGGATAAGTAGAATGCTCGAAATAATCCCTGCAAGAAGTGAAAAGATAAAAATGTTTCCCATTAGTAAGCTCCTTTCGTCGATTTTGTATGTTTTACGGGTGTGATAGGGCATTTGTTTCATGTTTTTAAAAATTGTAATAGGCTTGTAATATTTTTACCAAAATCTGAAACTTTTTATCTTCGAAATCGTCTAATAGGTATGGAGTTATTTTTAGGGGGGAGTCATTTGAAAAAGAGAGTTTTTACCGTTTTATCACTGCTCTTCGTTATTATTGTTGTTAGTTTTTCACGTTTTTTAGATGTTGATGCAAATGTTACAGCCAATCAGGGATCATCACCAAGTGTAAGCCATGATGTTCCAAAAAGAGCAGATGTCTCCCTAGGAAAAACAATTGATCATGAGTCGGCTTTTTTAGTTGCTTCCGAAGAGGTAGAGGTAATGGAAGTGGTAGCGGTTGTTTCAGAACCAGCTGAAGAAACCACGGAGGTCGTGAGCAAAGGGGAAGAAGCTCTTGTTCCGGATTCAATCGAGTTGTTTGGATCAACATATGAGAAAGTTACAGATGAAAAATTTTCTGTTTATATAAATGTAGCGAGTGAATTAGGGGCAGGTTTTTATGCCATTCCAAATAGCGATGTTTTTGCGATGGTAAAGAATGGGGAAGTTCTATTTCAGATGTCTACCGGAATTAAAGCTGTTCCAATGACAAAAGTAGAATTATTGGTTCGCATTTTTGAAAAAACCGGAGAGTTTAACTTAGTAGGTCCTATCGTGGACGATATACGAAAAGTCGCATCGACAGGGGAAACGATTAGTGTAGAAGGTGAGAACTACACCGGATATAGCGTATTTATTCAGGACGAATGGATTCTCGTATCGTTCTAATCAAATAAAAGGGCCGCCTAAATGGGTGGCTTTTTTCATTGAAAAAGGATTTTTGCCTCCGCATGTCAAGCAGCCTATCCATATCTCATCCTGGGGGGAGTGGATGGGAATAAAATCTTGTTATTCCATTCCTTATATACCCTAACAAATTTAAATAAAACCCATAATGAAAAAATCCATCACGCAACTGTCCACCTCAGACGGACAAAAACAGCATTTCTGTCCACGAGCGGTGTCAGACACCCTAAAAAAACACTTCCCCCACATTTGTCCACGAAGGGTGTCAGTCACCCTTTTTGATCGTTTGTTTGACCATTTGGTGGCCCAGTACGGCTATTCCCGCTGCGATGATCGCGTTAATTACCCCTGTGTAGGAAAAACCCCAAGCAATTACTCCAAATACAAGGGAGAATCCTAATAAGACCCAAATGATCGACCAGTTCGGTACGCTAGGTGTACGTTTAAGTGCAAATCCAAGTACCCAGAGAGCTGGGACAAGCATATAGTAATTTTCATTTAAAAAGGATGCTAAATCCATTTTCTCACCTCCTAATTATGCTACTAACATGATATGAAGGCTTGTCGGTGTTGGTTTGCATTCATGTCCTCTAAATGAAAAATTATTATTTCTATGCCTGTCCAAATCAGTAGATCGATAATATATAGAAGGTAGAAGGTTACAAGGGATAAAGAACAACTACACCTTCATATTCAAAAAGAAAGGAGCTGAGGCTAGTGGAACAGCTTATCGCGTTCATTAGTGATGTTGGATTTCCGATTGTAGTGACTTTATATTTGCTTCATCGAGTAGAAGCAAAGTTAGATGCAGTCGTTCAATCCATCCAAAGTCTACCTGACCGAATTCGTGAATTCACTTAGCGTTAATTTTCTTAACTTTCTAAATTTTATAGACAATACAGGTCAGATTTTATTGACAGAAATAGGCGATGATGCTAAATTTAGGGTAACCGTTCTGCACCGTGTTAGAGTTTTTGTACTTCTTTGTTCCACGTTTGGATGCGTAATGTTTGCAAATGCTATACGTTGTAAATGGTAAATTTAAGGCATGGCTTTAACAGCCATTAGGGGGATTTTGAGATGAAAAACGGAAAAGTAAAATGGTTCAATGCTGAAAAAGGTTTCGGTTTTATCGAAGCTGAAGACGGTAACGACGTATTCGTTCATTACTCTGCCATCCAAGCTGAAGGCTTCAAAACATTAGAAGAAGGTCAAGAAGTAACTTTTGAAGTAGTAGAAGGTGCACGTGGACCTCAAGCTGCTAACGTAACAAAAAAATAAATCCTATAACCTTTCAAGCAGTTTAACCACTTGCGGTTAAGCTGCTTTTTTATTTTACTGAAAAGATGAACTTACAAAAATATGTAAAGAAAAACGAATGCACGTTCTGTTATAATAGGGAAATATACTAAACAAACGAGGTGGAAGGTTTGAAATTTATTCATACAGCGGACTGGCATTTAGGAAAGCTTGTCCACGGTATATATATGACGGACGACCAGAAAGAAGTATTAAATCAATTTATTCAAGTGGTTGCTGAGGAACAGCCGGATGCGGTTGTGATTGCAGGAGACCTTTACGATCGCTCTGTTCCACCAACAGAAGCGGTTGAGCTGCTCGACCAAGTATTGTTCGAAATCAATGTAGGACTAAACATACCTGTCGTAGCCATAGCTGGGAATCATGATAGTGCCGAACGTTTATCCTTTGGAACCTCCTGGTATCGAAATAGCCAATTATACTTAACAGGTAAGCCAGAAGCGAATTTTCAACCTGTTCAAATTAATGGGGTGAACTTTTACTGTGTCCCCTATGCAGAGCCTGGCATTATTCGACAATTATTAAATGAGGACAGCATTCATAGCCATCAGGAAGCAATGAAGAGAATCATTGGAAAAATAGAGGAGCAGTTAGACCCGAACACACCAAATGTATTCGTCGGCCATGCCTTCGTATTAGGGGGAGAGTCGACGGATTCAGAACGTTCCTTATCTGTTGGAGGATCCGGGTGTGTCACTCAGGATTTATTTTCTCCATTTCATTATACAGCGTTAGGTCATTTGCACAGTCCTGATGCAATTAAGCATGATAGAATCTTCTATTCTGGTTCTCTATTAAAATATTCCTTCTCAGAAGCAAAGCAAAAGAAATCCATTCAGATCGTAGAAATGGATGAAAAAGGTGATTTTACACTTCGTTACCGTTCGTTAACACCAAAACAGGACATGCGTGAACTCGTTGGATACTTAGATGAACTATTGGATACGAGCTTTTACGAAAAACAAAAGGTCGATGATTATTTAAGTATTACGTTACTAGACGAAGGGGCATTACTTGATCCAATCGGAAAGCTTCGCCATGTCTATCCAAATGTTCTTCACTTAGAAAGACAGACCGTGCTAAAGGATATGAAAGAAAAGAAATTACTCACTGTGATCGGACAGGAAAGAAAATCGGAACTCGATCTGTTTGAACAGTTTTATAAAGAAATGACTTCAGAAGAATTCTCGCCTGAAAAGAAAAGAATTATGGCAGGGGTCATCGAGAGTGTCTTAAAGGAGGAACAATAACATGAGACCTTTGAAGCTTACGATGCAGGCATTTGGACCTTACTCTCGCACAGAGGTGATTGACTTTTCCGAGCTTGGAAACCGAACAATGTTTGTTATCTCCGGAAAAACCGGATCAGGGAAAACAACCATTTTTGACGGAATTAGCTATGCGATCTATGGAAAAGCGAGTGGTGAAGATCGGAATGGACCAGAGCTTCGTAGCCAATTTGCCGATAACGATACACTAACAGAGGTATCATTAGAATTTCGTCTTCGTGGCAAAACGTATGAGATTAGTCGTTCTCCTCAACAGGAAAAGAAAAAGTCGCGTGGTGATGGGGTTACCTCTATCGGCGCAAAAGCAGAGTTGTATGTATACGATGAGGATGGAACGAAGCAAATCATTGCATCGAATGTTCGTGATGTGGATGAAAAAATCAAACAAATCATGCTGATTGACAGCAATCAGTTCCGCCAAATCATTATGATTCCTCAAGGCGAATTTAGAAAGCTATTAACCTCGGACAGCAAGGAAAAAGAAGCGATCCTACAACGCTTATTCCATACGCAGCTGTATAAGAGAATTGAGGAAAAGTTAAAAGAAGAAGCAGCTTCTTTAAAAGCAGCAGTAGAACAACAGCTTGCTGACCGTAACCTTGCGATTCGAAAAATTCACGCCTTGTTTACAGAGAATTTGAAAGAGTATATGGAAGCGGGCAGCACAAATGATCTTGTCATTGTTCCGGCATTAATAGAAGAAATTCAAGCAATGGCAGAGCAAATCTCTTTATTTGAAAAGGAAATTATGGAAAGAGATCAGCTGCGTCAAGTAGAACAAAAAAAGCTATATGATGCAGAAGCACTTATTAAACAGTTCGAAGCAAAGGAGACAGCACTTCAGAAAAAGCTCCACCTTGAAAACCAAAAGGAATTGTTTGAGAAAAAAAGGGATGACGTAGAATTAGGAAAAAAAGCGATATTGTTGCTACAGCAAGAGCAATTATGTGCTAGGTTAAAAAAAGAACTGACCACTTATGAAGCTCAAGCGAACGACCTGCAATTAAAGCAAAAGATGTTGTTGGATCAAGTGCAAAAACTAGAAGAAGCATGGCAAGCAGAAAAAGAGAAAGAACCGGAAAGAAAAGCATTAGAGGAAGGTATTCACAAACTAAGGTCATTAAAGGAAGATGTACACTCTTATGCAAGGCTGGAAGCTGAAATTCGCGACCTTCAACTACAATGGAAAAAGCTTGAAGAGGACAAGGTAGCAGCCGAAAAAAAGGGAACAGAAATTGACCATCGTCTTCGATTATTCACAGAGAAAAAAGAAGAAATAGATGCAAGCAAACTTGTTTTTCTAGAAAACAAAAACCTACTTGACGAGTTAAAGCGTGAAGCAGATTTAATTTCTACTCTAGAAAAACAGAGGGAAAGCTTGTTGATTCTAGAAGAGAAATTCAATCGAAAAAAAGCGGAGTTTGAGCGGACAACTGCTCGCTACTTGGATTCCAAATCTCTCGTTGAAGAACTAGAAAACAGCTGGATGCATGGACAAGCTTCCATACTAGCCAGCAAGCTTCAAGACGGTGCTCCTTGTCCTGTCTGTGGGTCAGAACATCATCCAAAACCGACCCATCAGGAGGATAAAGCGATTCCAAATGAAGCCGATTTGAAGGCTGCTAAACAACAGCTCGAAGTACTAGAGAAAGAGAGAAACGAAGGACAGTCTCAAAGTTACAAGTTACAATCGAGTGTGGAAGCCTCCACACTCTTAGTCTCTCAAACACTAGAGTCTTTAAAAGCAAGTAAGCCTGACTTTTTGATTGAGGAACTTTCTACTTTTAAAGAGACCATCATAAGTAAGAAAAGAGATGTCGAGGCAGAGCAACTTAAATTACAATCAGGTCTTGAACAGCTAGAAGCTATCGTGGAGGGCCTAAAGAAACTAGAAACGTCAAAGACGGAATGGACTCTAAAGGCCAAACAGCTAGACGAATCCTACCAGGAAGCTAGACTCTCGTTCGTTGAAAAAAACAGTCATTTTACTAGACTACAAGAAACGATTCCTGAAGCACTTCGTTCAGTAGATCGGTTCGAGAAAGAAGTTAATCGTCAGCAAAGCAAGTTACTCGAACTCAACACCAAGCTCGAACAGGCTCAGTTAGCACTACAAAATTCTAAAGTTTCCCTTTCCACAATCGAAGGACAGCTTCAGTCGGTCCATCAGTCAAAAGAGACGAAGCAAGCCGAGCTTCAAGTGGAGCGAGAAGTGTTTAAGGAAAAACTGGAACAACAGGGCTTTCAAAACTATAAGCAATATGAAACAGCGAAGCGGTCCGAAGTGGAACTTCAACAAATGGAAGCAGAGATTTCAAACTATCGTGAGTCACTTCGCTCGGTAACCGATCGCTACACAGAGTTAGAAGCACTGTTAAAGGATGTACCGATCCCTAATATTCAGGAATTAACTGACCTCATTGAAGTAATGACACAGGAAATTAAGGATATTGATGGTCAAAAGAGTGACTTAAGCTTTAAAAAGCGAGAAAACGAACAAATATTAGAAAGAATTCATTCCTTGAACAAAGAAATGAAGCAATTTGAAGAACAATACAAAATGATTGGTAATCTTGCGGATATTTCAAAAGGGAACAATAATCTACGAATTACATTTGAGAGATACGTCCTCGGTTCTTTTTTAGATGACATTTTAAGAGAAGCGAATGGACGATTGCTCAAAATGACGAGCGGAAGATTCCAACTTCTTCGAAAAATGGATAAATCAAAAGGGAACACGCAGAGCGGACTTGAGCTCCTCGTCGTTGATTCGTATACAGGGCAAGAACGTCACGTAAAAACATTATCTGGTGGAGAGAGCTTTAAAGCTTCCCTCTCTTTAGCACTTGGACTAGCTGATGTTGTCCAGAATTATGCGGGTGGGGTTTCCCTAGAAACGATGTTTATTGATGAAGGATTCGGTACGTTAGACCCTGAATCTCTTGACCAAGCGATTGAGGCACTGATTGACATTCAAAGTAGCGGACGTCTAGTTGGGATCATTTCGCACGTACCTGAGCTAAAGGAACGAATTGATGCTCGATTAGAGGTAGTTGCTAGCCAAAGCGGAAGTACCACTTATTTTCAATTTATTAATTAACCATAACCAGGAGTAAAGTTACCTTTACTCCTGGTTATTTGGTTTATAGGAGGAATATGGTTGCTTTGTAATTTTATTCGTCAAGGGCTATCCTGTACACCAAAAAGGTTGAGCAATTAACATTTTAAAGATAAAGTAAAAGAGTTGAGAACATTAAAGTAGGTGCAAACATGGAAAAACGATATTTTACAATAGGCATGGCTGGTCATATTGACCACGGAAAAACAACACTCACGAAGGCACTGACCAATGTTGATACCGATCGTTTAAAAGAAGAAAAGGAACGGCAAATTTCCATAGAACTAGGGTTTGCCCCCTTATATGAAGATGAAAATATACAAATATCAGTGATAGATGTTCCAGGACATGAGCGATTTATTAGGCAAATGATTGCTGGAGTGGCAGGTATCGATTTGGTCGTCCTTGTTGTCGCAGCAGATGAAGGGGTTATGCCACAAACAAAGGAGCATTTAGACATACTTGGATTTTTGGGAATTAAGTCAGGTATTGTTGCAATTACCAAAATGGACAAGGTGGACGAGGAATTTTCAGAACTAGTGAAAGATGATATTTATGAAGAATTAAGTGGAACGGTCTTTGAAAACTCACCTTACGTCCTTGTTGATAGCCTTTCACATAAAGGAATTGATGAGCTTAAATCACGAATTATACAAACATTAGAACAACAAGACGTTCGTGATATGAAAGGACCCTTTCGCTTACCAATCGACCAAGTATTTACCGTAAAAGGGCAGGGAACCGTTGTTAGAGGAACCGTGTATGAAGGAGCTGTAGAGGAAGGTCAACTTCTTACAATTATGCCTCAAGGAATTGAGGTAAGAGCAAGGCAGCTTCAAGTACACCACCAACCAGCTAAACAAGCGTTCGCCGGTCAAAGAGCGGCGATAAATATATCAAACGTTACCAAGGAGGAAATTGAACGGGGCAATGTACTTGTATCATCCGAGCATTTTAATATCACTCGTACAATTGACGTTTCCATTCAAATGGTAGAAAATCTTGAGCATCTGGTAAAACAGAGAATGCCGATTAAATGTCATATAGGAACGGCCGAAGTGATGGGTAGAATCGTGTTTTTTGATCGTAATGAACTGAAAGAAGACAGTGGAGAAATTCTTTGTCAATTAAGACTTGAGGAGGAAATCGTCACAAAGCGAGGAGATCGTTTTATTTTACGCAGACCTAGCCCACAGGAAACGATCGGCGGGGGATGGGTCATCGATCCTAAAGGTGAGAAGTACCGTTTCGGGCATCAAACGATTGAAGAGCTCGCGAAAAAGAAAGAAGGATCACCAACCGAACGCTTAACTGCCGCGTTAATGGAGGCAAAAAGTTTGTCAATCGATGAACTCATTAAGCGGACCTCTCTCGATAAGGAGGAAGTTTCTCTTGCCCTTGTTGGGGAAGAATTTATCCCTTACAGTAGCAAGGAATACACCTTACAAGAAATCATAAAAGATGTTGAGGAAGAATTATTCGACCGATTAAATGATTACCATAACCATTTCCCGCTACGCAATGGGGTAAATAAAGCTGAGCTGTTACAAGGTTTAATAAAATGGTATCCGAAGTCGTTAGTAGAGTATGTAATAGAACAGGGGTCTGCTACGAAACTGTTTCAACGAAAGGGACAATTTGTTTCCTTAAGCACCTTTACACCACATGTTCCGTCAAGTTGGAAAAAACGTACAGACAACCTATTAAATGATTTAAAAAGAGATGGTCTTCAAGTAAAATATTTACATGACTACATAAAAGAGGCAGGAATTCCAGAAGCCTTAGTCGAGGACGTTAAGAGATATTGGATCGATCGAAAAATGATTATTCCTCTTGACGAATTCTATTACTATCATGGAGAGGTTTTTACAGAAGCTGTGAAAAGGCTTCAAACTGAAACAGAAAATGAGTTTGATGTAGGCAAAGCAAAGGAAGTACTCGGATTGTCTAGGAAATACATGATTCCTTTTCTAGAGCGATTAGATGAGAACGGAATCACAAGACGAGTTGAAAACAAGCGAGTGTGGTTATAAGAAGTAGCATCTTTTCGTATGATGCTACTTTCACGATTACATAGGGGGAAAATGAATGCATAGGAATAAAGAGCTCCATCAGTTTTTACTTGATAAATCTTGGCAGCTAACAGAGGACTGGTATGCTTCGTTGGATAAGAGCGATCCTGCCGGCGTGTATTCTTCCAATGATCCAGTAGTCATTGAAAACTTAAAACAGCAAAACTATCGTTTTCACTTGCAGCTTTGCGAAATATTTATTAAAGATGAAGAGCAATTCACACAGGATATTCAAACATGGATACTAGAAATTGTTAAGGATGAACCACATTTTCAAACACCCTACCATTTTACATTGCGAGAATTTTTTAGAGTACAAGATCAGTATCTTGATTTTCTTCAAGAGTTTTCCACCATCCATGAGGGGACATATGACAGACATTCTATAGATGTATGGAATCGTATGATCATTAAAGCCTTTAAGCTGGTAATGTTACGATTTGTTGAGGAATTAAATGAATATACTGAGACCCGCCTACGTGCACAGCAGGAATTAATTAATGAATTAGCCTCTCCCGTTATTGCTATCGATAATAACGCAGCACTGTTACCATTAATAGGAGAAATAGATACAAATCGATCGAGGTTTATTATCGAGAATACTTTGTTGCAATGTTCCTCAAAGGGAATAACCGTGTTGTTTATTGACCTTTCTGGGGTCGTAATGATTGACACCATGGTTGCCCACAAGTTATTTCAGCTAATCGAAGCACTCGATTTAATCGGTGTGAAAACCGTTCTTTCTGGCTTGCGCCCAGAAATCGCCCAAACTTCGGTCCAACTCGGTCTCAATTTCAATAAAGTCAAAATCGTATCCACCCTCGCCAAAGCACTCGCCAACCGCTAAGCTGGTGACAGGCACCCTTCGTGGACAAAACATAGGGATTTGTCCGCCTGAGATGGACAGTTACAAAACCGCTTCTCATAAGGAAGTGGTTTTTTTATTTGATAACAAAAAGCACGTTATGATATCTAACAAAACAGTTCTCGGTCACTAGGTTGTAAGTATTATAATGGGCTTAATTCCATTTTTGTTACATAATTTTACACACTCTGCAGAACGATATGTATGATTTTTTTCTTTCTATACTCCACAATGCCAAATGATCTTCTTGCAAAAAACTTACTCTAGTAACTCCCTAGAACTTCTCGTCAGAATATCTCACAACCTACCAGTCATAATTGACAAAATGACTAGCCATTGGCTAAAAGGATTTTACATAATGTATCATGCGATGGAAAACAAGCAAATGTAAAATTAATTAAAAGTTTAGATTTTTCTGCATTTAATATAAAAACAGGAGGGATACTGTCCATTTACAAGAAATATAATGTACAAGATGTGCATGAAAATAAAAGGCTGCTATGATTCATTGGTTTTTTTATTTTCAAAAAAATAGAACAGAATTATTTCGGATTAGGGGGAAATAAGAGAATGGCAGATCAAGTAACCATCGGATTAATTCAAGCTAGCAACGATGTAGATGGAAAAGAACCCGTTGAAGTTCATAAACAAAAAGCAATTGAAAAACATATTAATCTCGTTCGTGAAGCAAAGGTAAAAGGAGCACAAATTGTTTGCTTGCAAGAAATCTTTTACGGTCCCTACTTTTGTTCTGAGCAAAATACAAAATGGTATGATGCGGCAGAAGAAATCCCTAATGGCCCCACAACAAAGCTATTTCAGGAGCTTGCTAAGGAACTTGGAGTCGTAATTATTCTGCCAATCTATGAGCGTGAGGGGATTGCCACCTATTATAATACAGCAGCGGTTATTGATGCGGACGGCTCTTATTTAGGAAAATATCGCAAACACCATATCCCGCATGTAGCTGTAGGTGATCAGGGGTATGGCTTTTGGGAGAAATACTATTTCAAGCCTGGAAATCTAGGATACCCCGTATTTGATACCGCATTTGCAAAAGTCGGAGTGTACATTTGTTATGACCGACATTTTCCAGAAGGTGCTCGAGTACTAGGTCTTAATGGAGCCGAAATAGTGTTTAACCCTTCCGCCACAGTTTCTGGTACCTCCGAATACTTGTGGAAGCTTGAACAGCCTGCACATGCAGTTGCCAACGGTTATTACGTGGCCGCAATCAATCGTGTTGGCTACGAAGGTCCGTGGAATATGGGCGAATTTTATGGCCAATCTTACCTCGTTGATCCAAGAGGAAGCTTTGTGTCCATGGGTAGCCGAGACAAAGATGAAGTAATCATTGGAGTAATGGATAAAAAAATGATTCGTGAAGTAAGAGATGTTTGGCAGTTTTACCGTGATAGACGTCCGGAAACGTATGAGAAAATGACCTCAATTTAGAAAGCATAGTGTAAAAATGAAAAGCTTAGAGGGGGTATTTACATTTGAGTACGGTAAAACAATCGAGAATTTCCTACGATCATATAGCTGCTAACTTTCAGGAGGTTCATCCTGGCCTTTCCAATCGAGAGGCGGTAGAGGAAGCAAATCGCTGCCTTTATTGCTATGATGCACCTTGTATTACAGCCTGTCCAACAGGGATTGATATCCCAACCTTCATTAAGAAAATAGCCTCAGGAAATATAAAAGGTTCCGCAACCACCATCATGTCAGCCAATCCAATTGGTGCAAGCTGCTCCCGTGTCTGCCCAACAGAAGAATTATGTGAAGGGGCATGTGTACTCAACCATTCTACTAAACCAATTATGATTGGAAACCTACAACGATATGCAACAGATTGGGCAATGAAAAATAACCAAATCCTTTTTAAAGCTGGTAAGAAAAACGATACTTCGGTTGCCATAATCGGTGGTGGACCTGCCGGATTATCAGCGGCGAGAGAGCTCGGTATCCTCGGCTATGACGTAACGATTTTTGAAGCAGCTGAACATGCTGGCGGTCTGAATACGTACGGAATCGTTTCGTTCCGACTGCCAAAGGAAGTATCGTTTTGGGAAGTCAAACAAGTGGAAAGTGTCGATGTAAAAATTCAGACAAACACAAAGGTTGGCGTTGACATCTCTGTCCAAGAAATTCTCGAAAACTATGATGTTGTTATATTAGCCATTGGCATGTCCAGTGTACCTAATATAGGGATTGGGGGAGAAGATTTACAAGGGGTATATGATGCGATTGAGTTTGTAAAACAAACGAAAACAAGTCCTATTACAGATGAGTTCCTCGGTAAAAAAGTTGTTGTTATCGGTGCCGGTAATACAGCAATTGACGGCGCTACTTGCTCTGTTCGCCTCGGAGCAGAAAATGTAAAGATCTTATACAGAAGAACGCTAGAGGAAATGACGGCGTATGACTTTGAATATGAATTTGCCAAGCAGGATGGAGTCGAGTTCAGATGGTTAACCGCCCCTGTCAGAATTATTGGAGATGAACTTGGGAACGTAAAAGCAATTGAATGTATCAAAATGGAACTAACCGAAGCTGGTGAGGATGGTCGAAGGAAGCCTGTTCCGATAAAAGGCTCTGAATTCCAATTAGAGGTGGATGCTGTTATAAAAGCGATTGGCCAGTCTAGATACGTAAATCTCATCGAAGAGATGAACCTCGAGCATGATGGTGGCGTCGTTACAATTAACCAAAACACATACCAAACTTCCAACAAAAAGGTATTTGCTTGTGGAGATGTAATTTTCGGAAAAGGACAAGGAGAAGCGATGGTAGTTTCCGCAGCACAACAAGGAAAGAAAACTGCCCACGCCATCCACCAAATGATTACCAAAACCGTATCTGAAACCGCCTAATCAAGGGCTAATCAATTCAAGGAGGTATGATGATGGCAGATTTACGTATCAACTTGGCAGGAATTCAATCACCGAATCCTTTCTGGCTCGCTTCAGCTCCCCCGACAAACTCTGGATATCAAGTTCAGAGAGCTTTTGAGGCGGGATGGGGTGGTGCTGTTTGGAAAACGCTAGGAGAACCGATTTTGAATGTTTCATCTCGCTTTGCAGCGGTTAGCTTTAACGGACAAAGGGTGGCGGGATTTAACAATATTGAACTGATCACCGATCGACCTCTTGAAGTGAATCTGAAGGAAATTGCGGAAACGAAAAAAAAATTCCCTAATCATGCGATCATTGCTTCACTCATGGTGGAGCCAAAACAAGAAAAATGGCATGAAATTGTCAAGAAGGTAGAAGCCATAGGGGTAGATGGGTTAGAACTCAATTTTGGTTGCCCACACGGAATGGCTGAAAGAGGAATGGGTTCAGCCTCTGGCCAAGTACCTGAGCTAGTCGAAAAACAAACGTATTGGGTGAAGGAAGTTGCACAAACACCCGTCATTGTTAAGCTCACTCCGAACATTACCGATATCACCGTTACAGCTGAGGCAGCAACAAGGGGCGGTGCAGATGCCATCAGCATGATTAATACCATCAATAGCTTAGCTGGTGTCGATATTGATACTTGGAACACCATTCCTCATGTTGCAGGTAGAGGGGCGCACGGCGGATATTGCGGACCCGCAGTAAAACCAATCGCCTTAAATATGGTCGGCGAATGTGCGAGAAATCCTCATATCAATGTTCCGATATCTGGAATAGGCGGGATCTCAAATTGGAGAGATACCGTGGAATTTTTGTTGATGGGAGCGACAGGCGTACAAGTGTGTACAGCTGCGATGCATCACGGCTTTCGTATCGTTGAGGATATGATTGAAGGCCTAAACAATTATCTAGATGACAAAGGAATCGCTTCGGTCATGGATATCGTGGGGAAATCTGTACCTAAATATTCTGATTGGGGAAATCTTGACCTTAATTATAAAATCGTTGCGAGAATTAATAACGATGTGTGTATCAATTGCAATAAATGTCATATCGCCTGTGAGGACACATCTCACCAATGCATTGATAGGTTAAAAGGAGCCAACGGGGAGAGTATTTTGCGCGTACGAGAAGAAGATTGTGTAGGCTGTAATTTGTGCTCGATAGTTTGTCCTGTCGACGGTGCGATCGACATGGTTGAGCTACCAAATGAACTCCCGCCAATGACTTGGAACGAAAGGCAAGCCGCGCTAGGTGCCATCGCATGCAATGTTGACATTATAAAAAGATAATTCTTTAAAGGGGGAAACGGACTTGAAGAAAGTAATAAAAAACGGAACGATCGTAACGGCGACAGATACGTTTCAAGCAGACATTCTAATTGAAAATGGAACAATTCGTCAAATAGGTGAGAACCTCCCATCGAACGATGCGGAGGTGATTGATGCAATTGGGAAATTCGTATTTCCTGGTGGAATCGACCCCCATACCCATTTAGATATGCCCTTTGGCGGCACGGTAACAAAGGACGATTTCGAAACAGGGACAATCGCTGCAGCATTTGGTGGAACAACTACCGTTATCGATTTTTGTTTGACTAATAAGGGTGAACCATTAAAAAATGCGATAAAAGTGTGGCACGATAAATCGAAAGAAAAAGCGGTTATTGACTACAGCTTCCATCTAATGATCGGTGAAATTAATGACCAAGTACTAGAAGAGCTACCAACAATCATGACGGAGGAGGGGATCACGTCCTTTAAAGTGTTTATGGCATACAAAAATGTATTCCAAGCGGATGATGAGACCTTATTCCGTACCTTGTTAGCGGCAAAGGAGCATGGAGCGCTCGTGATGGTGCATGCCGAAAATGGGGATGTAATTGACTTCTTAACAAAGAAAGCACTTGAGTTGAATCAGACAGACCCTATTTACCATGCTTTAACCCGACCACCGGAGGTAGAGGGGGAAGCAACTGGAAGAGCCGCGACTTTAACAGGGCTAGCTGAGTCGCAACTGTACGTCGTGCATGTTTCTTGTGCAGAGGCAGCTAAGAAAATAGCAGAAGCTCGCTCAAAAGGAATTGATATTTGGGGAGAAACTTGTCCACAATACTTAGTTCTTGATCAGTCCTATCTCGAAAAACCAAATTTTGAGGGAGCCAAATACGTGTGGTCACCGCCATTGCGTGAAAAATGGAACCAAGATGTATTATGGAATGCTCTCAAAACAGGTGAGCTGCAAACCCTAGGTTCCGATCAATGCTCCTTTGATTTTGATGGCCAAAAAAGTCTTGGTAAGGGAGACTTTTCAAAAATCCCAAATGGAGGTCCTATCATCGAGGACCGATTATCCATCTTGTTTTCCGAAGGTGTGAAAAAAGGAAGAATCTCTTTAAACCAGTTTGTAGATATCACTTCAACGAAGGTTGCAAAGCTTTTTGGTCTTTATCCGAAAAAGGGAACCATAGCGATTGGTACAGATGCTGATATTGTCATATTTGATCCGAATGTTGAGCGGACGATCTCAGCAAAATCGCACCATATGGCGGTTGATTACAATGCCTTCGAAGGAATGGAGGTAGTTGGTGAACCCGTGTCAGTTCTCTCAAGAGGAGAATTTGTAATCCGTGACAAAACCTTTGTCGGAAAGATTGGTGGTGGACAATACATTAAACGAGCAAGGTACGGAAAAACGCTAGAAACTGAAAACAAATCCGTACCAATTTAAAACAAAGAATGCAAATGGGAAGGATATAAATTTTCTGTGAGTTTCATTACCAGAAAATTTTATATATTAAAACTAGAAAAGGAGTGGTTTCATGAAAAAAAGTAGTGGTTATTTAAAGTCTCCAGATTTACTTCCCATTTCCCACAGCGATAAGAAAATTGGATCATTAGGCTTTTCAATTATTTGGGTAGGGATGGCAGTCGTTTTAGCAGCATTTGCGATTGGTGGCTCTGGTGTACAGAGTCTGCCTCTTGGCTGGGTAATTGTAGCAACGATCATAGGTTCAGTCGCAATCGGAATCTTTATGACAATTATTGGAGACATTGGAATCGAACATGGATTATCCTTCCCCGTCTATATGAGAGCACCGTTTGGAACCATCGGTACTCATATCCCTTCCATCGTTCGTGGAGTAACCGCTGCTTGTTGGTTTGGAATTAATACGTACTTTGGTGCAACCGCAATGAATGGAATACTAAATGCACTTTTTCAATTTGATAATTGGTTTATTTGCTTCGTATTGTTTGCTACTGTTCAACTTGTGAACACCGCCTTAGGGATTAAAGCGATTGAACGCTTCGCCGATCTGGCCGCTCCGATCATCATTATTATCTCTGCATGGATGTATTCATCCCTATCTGACAAAGCTATTGAGCAAGGTAGAGACGTTTGGACTTGGGTGGAAAGTCCGGTGACAGGTGGTGCTGCATTAACCGCATTTATGGTTGTTGTTATGGCAAATATGGGCTTTTGGGCTACTCTTGCCGCGGATATGCCTTCTTTATCCCGTTTTATCAAAGCTCCTAAAAACGAAAGAAATTGGTTTAAACGAAATAAAGCTCAAATTTTTGGAAATATCATAGCCATGCCGATTACAAACACGTTTATGGTCATTATCGGCGCAGTGTCCTATATTGCCGTTTTAAATTATGACCCGGTCGTCGCTCTACAAGAAGCAGCTACTGGCTTTATTCTAGGTATTCTTCTCCTTATGATCGTTTTAGCACAATGGTCAACCAATACATCAGCAAATGTTATTCCAGCAGCTACGATTTTCTCGAATGTTGGCGGTCCAAAAGTTCCGTTCTGGGTTGGAGTAATTATCGCAGGTGTGATTGGGATTGTCGTTCAGCCATGGAGCTTATTTGGAGTGATTGTTCCTGCTCTACTCGTGATTGGTGGGGTTTTATCAGCCATCGTTGGCATATTATTTACCGATTATTATGTGATTCGCAAAAGACGAGTTAACGTAGCAGACCTGTACGAAGCAGATGGTCAGTTCAAATACATGAATGGGGTCAATCTTGCTGGAATGATTTCATGGATTATTGGTGGCGCAGCCGCATACTATTTATCAACCTATTCCTTTATTGTTGGATTCTTGGTAGGGGCCATTATTTACTATTTCTTAGCCAAGTATTGGTGGTTTAATAAATATGAGCAAGCTGAACTCGTGGATCCTAGCGACGAAAAATACCTTGGTATTACCGTTGGACGTGATTGGGATATAGAAACAGGAGAAGAATCTGTTCTTGTAACAGAGCCGATTAACACACAAGTATAAAAGGGGGACACCTCATGTCTGAATACCATCAATATCTTCAAGAAAGAGATAAGATTGATTTTTTCATTCAAAAAGGATTTACGATAAAAAGTGTCACCGAAACATTAAGCGGATCCTTTGTTGACTTTGTAAACGAACAATCTGAAGAAAAAGAAACCGTCACCTTACATGTCGCTACAGCCGAAGGGCGTAAGTATTTCTCAGTGATGATCATAAAACAGCAAAAAGGAGCTTAACACAAACGCGAGTCACACAGACACCGTCTGCGTGACTCACGTTTTTACCAGTTGAATTGGAAGGGGGCTGTTCCTTGAAATCGTATATTACTGTAGGAGATTTGTTACAAAGAAATCATTTTGAAGATATTGAAATTCTTGCAGGGGAAGAGGGACTTATTCGTCCAGTAAAGTGGGTACATATTGTAGAAGTAACCAATATTCGCAACCTTTTGCGTGGAGGGGAATTTATTTTATCCACTTGTGCCTTATTACATGACAATAACGAGTTATTCTTATCCGTAGTGGAGCAATTAATTGAAGTACACGCTTCTGGATTATGCATTGAGCTTGGTACATACACCACGCATATACCTAATGAAGTTATTGAGCTTTGCAACCTGCACCAATTTCCATTACTCATTTTTCACAATGAAGTACCCTTCGTGGAAATCACTCAAGATATTCATGCCCTCTTAATCAATCGACAATATCAAATGATATCTGAGCTCGAAAGCTACACACAGGAACTAAACAAAAAACTACTTACGTTTGGCCATACAAAGGAAATCCTGCAGTTTACAAAGGAATACTTACAGATTCAAGTGATGATCGTCTTTAACAATCAAGAAATACAATTTCCACCGGATGTAAAAGCAAGTGAAAAAAAGAAATTTATACACATGATTCATAGTGAGCGAAATCAAGGTACCGACCTCGCCCCTCAAACAATGACAAAAGTTCCGATTAATATATTAGGAGATACATATGCAGAATTATATCTAATTGCGGAAAACCGCACTCTTACAGAATTTGATCACTTAATACTCGATCGAACAGCAACTGCACTGGCGCAACTCCTTTTAAGACAACTATACGTAGAAGAGAAAAAGAGGATTGAGGAATCTGAATGGCTCACAGGTTGGCTCGATGGGGAGCATAGTGAAGATGCTATTCATGACTATTTGGCCTATCATTTCCCAAAGATTAAACCGAAAGGAGCATTTGTTTGTCAATTTAAGTTAGAAGCAATCTCAGACTTTTCCATGCTTGATATTACCTATTTTAATTTATACGTTCGTGCTTTTTTTGAACCTCAAGGATTTACACTCTTTTCAATTGAAAAAAAGCATACAATTACTTTTATCTTCGTTAACGAACGAAACACATCAACATGGAAGGCCCGGATGAAGGAAGGGATTCAACGTTTAGAAAAATCGGATATAAAAATGGCCAACCAAACAAGTCCCTTTGTACTCGGAGTAGGAAAATTTGTTACACAATTATCCCATGTTCATGAAAGCTATTTAACCTCCTTAGAAACGATCCGCATCCAAGACCGCTTAACCGTACCTTCTCAAAGTCATTTTTACGATGATCTGCATATTTTCCGCCTTATTTCCTTATTAAATAAACATATTAATCTACAAGAAATTGTCATGGAGTATCTCGAGCCCGTTCTAACCTATGACGATATGTACAATGGCAAGTTATTAGAAACGTTAAAAACGTATCTAGCCTGTAACGGGTCCAAGCAGGAAACAGCTAAGCGATTATTTATCGTTCGCCAAACGCTCTACCATCGTATTGAAAAATTAGAAAAGCTACTTGGTGAGGACTTTTTACATCATGAAAAAAGGCTTGCGATTGAGTTCATGATTCTGTCTCACGAATTCCTTCTTTCTTCCCAGTTGAAGAAGGAGAAAGGAGTGCCCCAGTTATTCTCCAATGAAGGCAAAATGTAAAGTTTAACACAAGCATTTTTTGACAAAACGTCTAATGCCACAAAGGCAGCATATCCTTGATAATAATACTAGAAGATAACTAATCATTTAAAAGGGGGATGCACGAATGACAGTAATCAAAAAGCATACGGTAAAACTCAAAAACTATATTAATGGGGAATGGGTAGAGGCTTGTAGTTCAGATTCATTGGAAGTGCTAAATCCTGCAACCTCAGAGGTGATCGCAACCGTTCCCCTTTCTTCTAAAGAGGACGTTGACCAAGCAGTAAAAGCAGCAAACATTGCTTTTCAAACGTGGAAAAATACTCCCGTTCCAAAGAGAGCAAGGATTCTATATAAATATCATTATTTATTAACAGAAAATCATGAAAAACTAGCTCAGTTAGTCGTAAAAGAAAATGGCAAAGCGTATAAGGAAGCATATGGAGAGGTACAACGAGGAATTGAATGTGTCGAGTTTGCCGCGGGAGCTCCTACATTAATGATGGGTGAAACGTTATCCAATATTGCTGAAGATATTGATTCCGAAATGTATCGTTATCCGTTAGGGGTAGTGGGTGGAATTACACCATTTAATTTCCCAATGATGGTTCCACTTTGGATGTTCCCACTTGCGATTGCCTGTGGAAATACCTTTGTACTAAAACCGTCGGAACGAACACCTCTTTTAGCAAGTGAACTAGTTGAATTATTTACTCAAGCCGGAGCTCCTAAAGGAGTGCTTAATATTGTTCATGGAGCACATGATGTAGTGAATGGGCTGATCGAACATGAAGATGTAAAGGCTATTTCCTTCGTTGGTTCACAGCCGGTTGCAAAGTATGTATACGAGCGTTCAGCAGCACAAGGTAAAAGAGTGCAGGCATTATCCGGTGCTAAAAATCATCATGTCGTCATGCCTGATGCCAATCTTGAAAAAGCCGTTTCTCATATTATTAGCTCTGCTTATGGAAGTGCAGGCCAAAGATGTATGGCATGTAGTGCAGTCGTTGTTGTTGGTGATGGAGAAGAGTTTGTAGCTGCACTTAGGGAAAAGGCAGACGAATTACTAATAGGAAATGGTCTTGATGAAGAGGTATTACTAACACCTGTTATCCGTGATTCTCACCGCGAGAAGGTCTTACAGTACATTGATATCGGCGTAAAAGAAGGGGCCACTCTCGTTCGCGACGGTCGACCAGAGATGGAACAGCATAAGGAAGGCAGTTTTCTTGGACCAACTATTTTCGACCATGTTACTCCTGATATGAAAATAGCAAAGGATGAAATATTTGCCCCAGTTTTAAGCCTATTACGGGCAAAGGACCTGAATGAAGCTTTATCATTTATTCGCAAGTCCCGTTATGGAAATGGAGCAACCATTTACACAAAGGACGCAGCTGCTATTCGTCAATTCCGAGAAGAAGCAGATGCTGGCATGCTTGGGATCAATGTTGGTGTACCTGCAACTATGGCCTTTTTCCCATTTTCCGGCTGGAAGGACTCCTTTTATGGAGATCTACATGTAAATGGAAAGGATGGCGTCAATTTCTTTACAAGAAAGAAAATGATTACATCCCGTTTCGACTATTAAAACATAACAGGGTGAGAAAGGGGAATTTGCTATGGCTCAAATGAAGCAAGGAGAAGATTTTCTAACAAAAGATAAAGACTTTGTATGGCACTCCATGAAACCGTACAATCCAAACGGTACGATGATTGCTGAAAAAGCAGAAGGCTCTTGGGTAACAGATCATGATGGAAATCGCTTTTTGGATGGAATGGCTGGTCTTTGGTGTGTCAATGTAGGATATGGTCGGACAGAGCTCGCCGATGCTGCATATGATCAGCTAAAGAAAATGGCTTATTTCCCACTCACCCAAAGCCATACACCTGCGATTCAATTAGCTGAAAAGCTTAATGAACTTTTGGGCGACGAATACGTGATCTTTTTTTCGAATAGCGGTTCAGAAGCGAATGAAACAGCCTTTAAAATCGCTAGACAATATCATCAGCAAAAAGGGAACCACTCACGATATAAATTCATCTCTCGTTATCGAGCCTACCATGGTAACACGATGGGGTCTCTTGCTGCAACCGGGCAGGCACAGCGAAAGTTTAAATATGAACCACTAGCTCCAGGATTCGTTCATGTAGCGCCACCTGACTCTTATCGCTCAAACGATCAATTGGGCAGTCCAGCATCAGAGCTCGACTCTGTCAAAGATATCGAGCGAGTGATGACATGGGAGCTCAGTGAAACGATTGCTGGAGTCATCATGGAACCGATCATTACCGGTGGAGGCATCCTCATTCCGCCTGATAACTATATGAAGGGTGTTAAGGAAGCTTGTGAAAAACACGGCGCTCTATTAATTGTTGATGAAGTGATTTGCGGATTTGGTCGTACAGGGAAAGCATTCGGCTTCATGAATTACGGAGTGAAGCCTGATATTGTTACGATGGCAAAAGGGATCACAAGCGCCTATCTTCCATTATCGGCAACAGCTGTCAAAAAGGAAATCTATGAAGCTTTTAAAGGCAGTGAAGAATACGATTACTTCCGCCATGTCAATACATTCGGTGGCAATCCGGCTGCTTGTGCTCTGGCATTAAAAAACCTAGAGATCATGGAGACGGAGAAACTGTTTGATCGTTCCAAGAATTTAGGTGATCAACTAAAGGAGAGATTGAATATAAGCTTACGTAACCATCCGTTCGTAGGGGATGTTCGTGGAAAAGGCTTACTAATAGGAATTGAACTCGTAAAGGATAAAGCCACTAAGGAACCATTAGATGTGGATTTAGTAAACCAAGTGATTGCTGGCTGTAAGAAAAAAGGACTCATAATTGGTAAGAACGGGGCAACCGTAGCTGGATTTAATAACGTTCTTACCATATCTCCCCCATTATCCATTAAAGAGGAAGATCTCGACTTCTTGTTTACAACTGTCACTACTGAACTAGAGGAGCTCGTCAAATAAACTTAGAGCATCGTGCGTTTTCCAAAGTAACCAGAAAGGAAGAATGCTATGAAAATCGGAGTACCAAAAGAGATCAAAAGCCAAGAGAACCGCGTTGCTCTTACACCTGCTGGCGTCCTACAATTAAGCACAAAAGGTCATCATGTTTTCGTAGAAAAGGGAGCCGGATTGGCTTCAGGGTTCATTGATGAAGAGTATATAGAAGCGGGAGCATGTATCGTTGAAACAGCCGCTGAAGCTTGGGCATGCGAAATGGTTATCAAAGTAAAAGAACCCATTCCAAGTGAATATGCTTATTTTTATGAAGGATTAATTCTTTTCACCTATTTGCACTTAGCTGCCAATTTCACTTTAACAGAAGCTCTCATTCAGAAAAAGGTAGTAGCCATCTCCTACGAAACCGTTCAACTGTCCGATCGCAGCTTGCCATTATTAACACCAATGAGCGAGGTAGCAGGAAGAATGGCTGCTCAAATTGGGGCCTCCTACTTAGAAAAAGGCAAAGGTGGAAAAGGGATCCTGCTCGGTGGTGTACCTGGTGTAAATCGTGGCAAAGTCACGATCATCGGTGGAGGGGTTGTTGGAACAAATGCAGCTAAAATTGCTATTGGTCTAGGTGCGAAGGTATCGATCCTAGATGTTAGTGCAGCAAGATTAAGAGAATTAGACGATATCTTTGGATCGTCTATTACGACACTTATGTCGAATCCATATACGATTGGCCAAGCGGCCGCGGATTCGGACTTAGTCATTGGTGCCGTTCTTCTTCCTGGTATGAAAGCTCCTAAACTAGTAACAGAAGAAATGGTTCGACTTATGGAAGAAGGCTCTGTCATTGTTGATGTCGCCATTGACCAAGGAGGAATCTTTGAAACGGCTACACATGTGACCAC
>NZ_JAKFCQ010000188.1:0-29637 GCF_036676585.1 Robertmurraya sp. | reverse complement strand
ATTTATACTTTCTTATCTACAAAAAAAACCTTTCTGCATGAGCAGAAAGGCAGAAACAGTCACCTTTCTCTCATCTATCAAAGCAATACGCTTTGTGTGAATTGGCACCATTTCAATAATTTGACGGTTGCCGGGCTTCATAGGGCACATCCCTCCACCTCTCTTGATAAGAGCTTATCAATCTATATGAACTTTACGTTGTAGTCTTAATCACGAATGCTATCGTATCATGGAAAAATCGGAGTGTCAACGATAAATTTCGACAAAAACCTTATTGATTACACATGGCTAGTAAGCGACGTTTTCCCTGTCGCCAGTGTAATCGCTTGCTCTAAATCTTCAACTAAATCTTCAACATTTTCAATCCCGATTGATAGACGAATTAAATCCTCTGGAACACCTGCTGCTTTTAATCCCTCAGAGTCAAGCTGTTGATGAGTCGTGCTTGCAGGATGGATTACTAAGCTTTTTGCATCGCCAACATTGGCAACATGCGCCCAAAGTTTGAGACTATTTATAAACTTCGCTCCAGCCTCTCGACCTCCGTCGATTCCAAAGACAACGATAGAACCTGCTCCTTTTGGTAAGTATTTCTTTGCAAGCTCATAGTCTGGATGCTTTTCATTTCCTGGATACATCACCCAATTAACCGCAGGATGTGCTTCTAGATACTCTACTACCTTCTTTGTATTTGCCACATGCTCCTTCATTCTCACATGCAAAGTTTCTAGACCAAGTGTGAATTGAAAAGCATTTTGAGGGCTTAATGCTGGACCTAGATCACGTAGTAATTGAACTCTTGCTTTCACAATATAAGCTGCAGCACCAATTGCCTCACTATATACAATATCATGATAGCTTGCATCAGGGGTTGTAAATCCAGGAAACTTCGACGAATTCCAATCAAACTTTCCGCCATCCACGATAATGCCTCCAAGAGTAGTACCATTTCCTAAAAGCCATTTGGTTGCCGAATGAATGACAATATCCGCACCATGTTCGATTGGACGACATAAATAAGGAGTCGCAAAGGTATTATCGATTACTAGCGGAATACCTGCATCATGTGCAATCTTTGCGACCTTTTCGATATCCAAAATTCGCAAGCTTGGGTTTCCAATGGTCTCTGCAAATACCGCCTTTGTTTTCTCTGTAATAGCTTGTTTAAAGTTTTCTGGATTGGTTGAATCCACAAACTTCACTTGAATCCCATATTTAGGTAGCGTTACGGCAAAGAGATTATATGTACCTCCATATAGATTCGAAGCCGCAACGATTTCATCCCCTGCTTCAGCCACGTTAAGAATAGCCAGTGTAATCGCTGCCATTCCACTCGATACAGCAAGTGCTCCGACTCCACCTTCTAAAAGGGCCACTCTTTCTTCAAATACAGTAGTAGTTGGATTATGAATACGTGTATAAATATATCCCGGCTCAGCAAGTGCAAAAAGATTAGCAGCATGCTCTGTATTTTTAAACTGATAAGCATTGTTTTGATAAATTGGTACAGCTCTTGCTCCTGTAACAGGATCTGGGCTTAATCCACCATGTACACCAAGGGTTTCTAACCGATACTTCTTTTGTTCTGTCATTTCATTCCCTCCCAAAAACAATTTTTATTGTAAAACCCCTCATCCTAAGAAGAGGGGGTAGTAGCGTCTCTCCTTATCTTCCAGAGTTTCCTCTGCTGGATTTAGCACCGTGTATTACACCGGTTGCCGGGCATCAAAGGGCCAGTCCCTCCACCACTCTTGATAAGAATTTTTATTAATCACGTAGATGATGGTATCATGGGTAAAATTGGAAAGTCAATAATAATTGCGAAAGTTCAGAAAAGTTTCAAATATTATTCACATGCTTATATGGCTTTACTAAAAAGAACAAGGTTTCTAAGTATAAAGCTGTTCTAAATGTTGCTTGTAAGGAAATTAAATTCGATAAAGTTGCTTGTCTTAGTTTGATCTCCCCGCAAAGCAAGGATATTATATGTTCCTTCCGTCCTTGGAGATGTGCGTCAATATGATGATGAACATTTTTGAATAAAAGTTCAACATTCCCTTTATTTATATGGATAAAGAAGGCCTCATCTTCTGATCTAATACAAATAACGACTGGTGCCTTCTTTAAAAAAGGCAGTAAATGACTTCGGTTATTCCATTCATTCACTGTTCTTTGTAACTGAACAAGCATCGGTCTTCCCCCTCTAAATATACGATTACATATATATTCCACTCTGAGAGAAGCCTTACCTTTAATATCTTTTCGACAAATTTTCGGGGCGTTTGTCAGGGGTACTTAACAAGCTTTGTATCGAATGCTGTAGTTAGAGTTCATTTCCCGAGAAATATGTCATCTTTTTGAACGAAATTACTTTTACTGTCGAAGGGATCTGGGAATCCACAAATAAAAAAATCAGACAAGTACCGTCTGATTCCTAAAAAGATCTTAAACTTTCATATAAAAATGGTACCGATTGAAAAGCATAAATTTTCTTAACAAGTTCATTGTTTCTTATAACTAGCAAACAGGGAACCGACTCAATCGAATATTGCTCAGCTAATGCCGGCACAAAATTCAGATCTGCCTTTAACCAGTTATGGTGTGGCAAAAGCTCTTCAACGACCGAGAGCATTTTCCCTGCTACTTGGCATGTACCACATAATGGTGTGTACAAGTAGAGAAATTTTGTTTCCTCAGCCGAGTGGAGCCGTTCCCTGTTATTATCAAGCAATTCTTGCATGTTGTTACCCCTTCTTACACTTTGTCTAAAAATTGCGTAAAGACGTCGATGTTTGCCCCGAGCAGTACAGTAGCTAAATGATGTTCTGGTGCAGTAGCGACCTCCCTGTAAGTTCGATCGATGTATAAATGGTCTGCTTCAGGAAATTCCCGTTTAAAAAGTCTTCGCAGCTTTTCTCCAGCTTCATCAGCATCAACAAGGATATAGACATCCTTTCCAAACAAATCATCAATGATTTCATCGAGCTTCGAAAGAGATATCGTTCCATTCGTACAAATAATGTCTACAGGCTCCTTAATAACCTTTTGCACCTTCTTTTTGTCTGACGTACCTTCCACAATAATTACTTTTTCAGGTCTCATTTCAGTCATATGCATCACCTGTGAACATGTTGTATTTTCTTTACTTTATTCATTATTCTCGAAAGAGGTGTACAATTCCTCTAACTATTTACGATTATAAAAAAATAAACAGCGGAAAAAAAACCGCTGCCCTTAGATTAACACCATCCACCTTCGTCACAATCGGTATATCTTGGTTCGTCACTGGATGGAGTGGATACAAGCTGAAAAATCTTCTCTCCAGCGCTTTCAAAATGATGCTCAAGCTGCATATCACTTCCACTCGGTAAAGTTACCTTTCCGATTTTCTCGTTTTCTAGATAAAGCACAATTTCGCCATTTTGAAGCTTTCCGACAACACGGTCTGTAATATCTAATTTACCTTGCTGCAAAGTCATGTTGTTGCCATCCCTTTCTTTTCTGTTATACGTCTAGCATGCCCATGTTTGCTAGAAAAAAAAGAGACAATAAAAGACACCTAAAAAGGTGCCTTTTGTATTAGTCTTCGTTAATCATTTCTTCGTATTGCTCAGCTGTCATTAAGTTATCCACTTCACTAGCGTCCGTTGGCTCAACAACAATCATCCAAGCTTTTTCGTATGGTGACTCATTGACAAACTCTGGGCTGTCGTTTAAGTCTTCGTTTACTTCTACTACTTTTCCGCTTACTGGAGCGTAAAGTTCAGAAACTGTTTTAACAGATTCAACGCTACCGAATGGCTCATCAGCAGTTACTGTGTCACCTACTTCTGGAAGTTCAACAAACACGATGTCACCAAGCTCCGATTGAGCGAAATGTGTAATACCGATACGAACGGTATTTCCTTCTGTTTTTACCCATTCATGTTCTTCAGAATAACGTAGATCCTTTGGTGTACTCACGATAAAACCCCTCCATATTATGTATTAATTGTTGGTTACTTTGTAAGCCATACTTTTTCATAGTCTGCTTCCTTAAAGCCAAGCGTTACTTTCTCTCCATCTGTTAGCAATGGGCGCTTGATTAACATTCCGTCCGAGGCAAGAAGCTCAAGAAGCTCGTCCTCTGAAGATGTTGCAATTTTATCTTTCACACCAAGCTCACGATATTTTTGTCCGCTCGTGTTGAAGAATTTTTTCAGCTCAAGTCCACTTGCTTTATAGAAGGATTCAAGTTCCGCTTTTGAAGGAGGCTGCTCTACGATATGTACCTCTTGATACTCAATATTGTGAGAATCCAGCCATTTTTTCGCGTTTCGACAGGTTCCACATTTCGGATACCAATAGAAGGTCAATGCCATGTTACCACCATCCTTTTACACTTTCAATTGCATATTAACATAATTAGGTACAAATTCATAACTTTGACTACGAAATTTTCGGGGAATTTTCGCGTTTGCAAACGAATCCCCCCTTCATCTACTTAAAGGGGGGATTTACTGTAGTTATAGGACAAATTTTTCTGCTTCGATTAGTTTTTCTGATGCTTCGCGCTTTTTCGCAATGACATTGATTGGTGTGTGTCTTGTAAATTTGCGAAGGGCGGAGATCATCATGCGCAGTGCGTCACCTGTTTCTGTTGCGACAAGTGTTTCTTTTGCATGCTGCTCGATTTCGTTGAACGCTTCTTGACAGAAGATTTGTGTGTATAAAAGCTTTTGCTTGCTCTTTTCTTCCCCGTCCTTGACGATTGCTTTTTCTGTTCGTAGAACCACTGATTCCATCGCATAAGCATTAGATACGATATCGGCAATGTTCACTAAGATTTCCTGCTCACGCTCAAGTGCTTTGCCAAACTTTTGAGCCGCTAGGCCTGCCGCAAGAAGGCCGATTTTCTTCGCATTTTTCACTAGATACTTCTCTTGAGCTAGAGGCTCATCCCCTGGCTCTTCTGGCATAAGCATCATGAGCTCTTCTTGAAGGGCTTGCGCTTTCTGAAATAATGGTAGCTCTCCTTTAAATGCTTTCCTTAAATAAGTGCCTGGCACTAATAGACGATTGATTTCGTTTGTTCCTTCAAAAATACGATTAATTCTAGAGTCGCGGTACACTCGTTCAATTTCATACTCGCTCATAAAGCCGTAGCCACCGTGAAGCTGTACCCCTTCGTCCGCTACATAATCCAACACTTCCGTCGCGAAGAATTTATTCAATGAACATTCAATTGCGTATTCAGCAATCGATGCTGCTACCGCTTTCCCATTTTTCACTTCTTCGTCCGATAGCTTGCTCATACGTTCTTCAAAAAGTCCGACTGTACGGTATACAGAGCTTTCTGCCGCATAGATTTTAGAAGCCATTGTTGCTAGTTTTTCTTTTGTTAAATTGAATTGAGATAGCTTTGTTTTAAATTGTTGGCGTTGGTTCGTGTACTTAGTCGTAATTTCAAATGCCGCCTTAGAACCTCCAACTGCCCCTACCCCAAGCTTATAACGACCAATATTTAAAATATTAAAGGCAATAATATGACCTTTACCGTACTCTCCTAATAGGTTTTCAACCGGTACTTGAGCATCTTCTAAGATCAAAGTACGAGTGGAAGAACTCTTAATCCCCATCTTCTTTTCTTCTGGACCAACAGACACTCCCGAAAACTCTCTTTCTACGATAAAAGCAGAGAAGTGCTCGCCATCAATTTTTGCATAAACAACAAATACATCGGCAAAGCCTGCGTTTGTAATCCATTGCTTTTCTCCGTTAAGCACATAATGTGTTCCTTCTGCATTTAAAACAGCCGTTGTTCTTGCCCCTAATGCATCTGATCCCGAGCCTGGTTCTGTTAATGCATAGGCAGCCAACTTTTCCCCAGTGGCTAGTGTAGGTAAGTATTTTTGCTTTTGGTCCTCGTTCCCGAACAATACGATTGGTAACGACCCGATACCAACATGTGCACCGTGTGAGATTGAGAAACCACCCGCACGAGACATTTTTTCAGCAATTAGTGCAGAGCTGATTTTATCAAGTGCCAAACCGCCATACTCTTCCGGAACGTCAGCTCCTAGAAGACCGAGTTCACCAGCTTCTTTTAAAAGCTTTACCGAACGGTCAAACTCATGGTTTTCGATATGCTCGACTTGTGGGAGAACTTCATTGGTAACGAAATCCTCTGTCATTTTTGCGATCATTTTTTGCTCATCTGTATAATCCTCTGGAGTAAAGACTCGATCATAGGAAACATCTTCGATTAAAAAGCTTCCACCTTTAATTAATTTATCTGTTTGATTAGTCATCTTTTTTCCTCCGTTCTTTTATAAAAGTTCGAACACTCCGGCAGCACCCATACCGCCACCGATACACATCGTGACAACCCCAAATTGTTGATTGCGTCGCTTCATCTCATGAATAAGAGAAAGGGTTAGCTTCGCACCGGTACAGCCAAGTGGATGACCTAGTGCAATCGCTCCACCGTTCACATTTACCTTTTCCTCATCAATTCCTAGCTCACGAATGACTTGAATCGATTGAGAGGCGAAAGCTTCATTTAGTTCAAATAATCCGATATCCGATAACACTAATCCAGCAAGCTTTAATGCTTTAGGAATGGCTACAACTGGACCAATCCCCATAATTTCAGGTGGCACGCCTCCAACAGCGAATGATCGGAATTTGACAAGCGGCGTGAGTCCCCCAGCCTCTGCTTTTTCACGATCCATAACCATGACGGCTGCGGCTCCATCACTTGTTTGTGAAGAATTCCCTGCAGTAACGGTTCCTGTTACCGAAAAGGCCGGACGAAGCTTTGCTAATGTTTCTACCGTTGACTCAGGACGAACTCCCTCGTCTTGGCTAAAAACGAATGGTTTTTCGATTAGTTTATTGTCTTTTCCAACCGAGCGTAGAATAACGTGTACTGGTACAATTTCATCAACAAACTTTCCTTCATGAAGAGCTTTTGCTGCTTTTTGGTGACTTCTTACCGCAAAAGCATCCTGATCTTCACGAGAAATTCCAAATTTTCTTGCTACCTCTTCTGCGGTGTGCCCCATCCCCATATAGTATTGAGGAGCTGTCTCAGCCAGTTTGGCGTTTGGTCGAACCACATGCCCCATCATCGGTACTAAGCTCATTGATTCTGCTCCACCAGCAATGATGGTGTCGGCATGACCAATCATTATCTTTTCTGCCGCATAGGCAATCGACTGAAGCCCTGATGAACAATAACGATTGATGGTGATTGCAGGCACTGTATCAGGAAGTCCTGCAAGCGCCCCAATATTTCTTGCCATATTTAACCCTTGCTCTGCTTCAGGCATAGCACAGCCAATAATTAAGTCATCGATATTTCCATCGTAATTTCCTGCTCGCTTTAAGGTCTCTTTTACAACCAGTGCACCAAGATCATCAGGTCTAACGCTGGCAAGCGACCCTTTTTTTGATTTTCCCACTGGAGTTCGTGCTCCAGCAACGATAACCGCTTCTCTCATCACGTTCCCTCGCTTCCTATTTATGCTATAACTCTACCAATCTATTAGTTGCGCAATGGTTTTCCTTTTAGAAGCATATGCTGCATTCTTGCTTGTGATTTTGGCTCTGCAATTAAGCTCAAGAAAGCCTCTTTCTCAAGGTCAAGCAAATATTGCTCATCAACTTCTGTTCCAAATGGCACTTTTCCGCCCGCAATCACATAAGCTAGTTTCTTTGCAATTTTCAAATCGTGCTCTGAAATATATCCGGAGTAATGCATCGTTTGTGCTCCTAGAAGTAAGGTGGCGTAGCCCGTTTCACCGACTACTGGAATCTTCTTTCGGACTGGTGGCTTATACCCTTTGTCATAAAGTGCTAGAACAGCCTGCTTTGCGTCATAAAGCTGGTGGTCTCCGTTTACACTGACAGCATCTGCTTTATTCAAGAAGTTGTTTTCACGCGCTTCCTCTCCCGATGTGGACACCTTTGCCATTGCAATCGTTTCAAACACTTTATTCGCCACGTTTTGAAGGTCAAATGGAACTCCGTTTGGCATGCTGTTTAAAAACTTCATGTATAGCTCTTTGTTACCGCCACCTCCAGGGATAAGACCTACCCCGACTTCCACGAGCCCCATGTACGTTTCCATTGTCGCTTGAATATGCGCAGCTGGTAGGCAAACCTCTGTACCACCACCAAGGGTCATCGCAAATGGTGCGGCAACGACTGGCTTTGTACTGTACTTAATTTTCATCATCGCTTGTTGGAAGTGACGAACGACCATATCAATTTCAAAAATATTATCATCCTGTGCTTCCATAAGAATCATGGCAAGATTTGCCCCAACGCAGAAGTTCTTACCTTGATTCCCAATCACCAAGCCCTTGAAATTCTTTTCCACTTCTTCAACAGCAAAATTAATCATTTGCACAATATCGAGCCCAATCGCATTACTTTGTGAGTGGAATTCTAGAAGGGCTACTCCATCTCCAAGATCAATCAAGCTTGCACCACTATTCTTCTTAATAACCCCACGCTGTTTTTTGATTCTTTTCAGGTTGATAACCTTTGGGTTTTCTTCTACAAGCTTGTAATCACCATTGGTATAGAAGAAAAGATCACCGTTTTCTTCTTCCTTATAAAAGCTTGTATGACCATTTGCTAGCATTTCCTTTACCCAGCTTGGAACGGTATGGCCGTCTTTCTCCATTTTGGCAATCGATTTTTCTAGCCCAATGGCATCCCATACTTCAAATGGACCTTGCTCCCAACCGAAGCCCCATTTCATGGCACGGTCAATCGCGACGATATCATCGGCAATCGTACCGAGTAATTCCGCAGAATACACAAGTACCGGACTAAAAATTTTCCATAGTAGTTCTCCAGAACGATCGTTCGCATATACAAGCGCTTTCATTTTATTAGCTAAGCCTTTTTCCTGTTTGCTCATTTCAACGGAGGCGGTTTTTAATTTTTTTCGTTCCACGTATTCAAGAGTGGCCGGATCTAATTCGAGAATTTCTTTTCCTTTTTTCAGGAAGAACCCTTGACCAGATTTGCTTCCAAACCAACCTTTTTCAAGCATTTGATTCATGAAGGCAGGTACCTCAAAAACTTCTTTTTCTGCTCCATCCACTTGGTCATACACGTTTCTTGCTACGTGCGCAAATGTATCTAGTCCAACCACATCCAATGTACGGAAGGTTGCACTCTTTGGTCGTCCGATTAGCGGTCCCGTTACAGAATCCACTTCTCCAACGCTGTATCCACCTTTTAACATTTCCCTTACTGTAACTAACAGACCGTACGTACCAATTCGGTTAGCGATAAAATTTGGCGTGTCCTTAGCAACAACAACGCCTTTTCCGAGAATATCTTCCCCGTACTGCTTCATAAAATGAAGTACATCGGGTGATGTATGTTGAGTTGGAATAATTTCTAAAAGCTTTAAGTATCTAGGTGGGTTAAAAAAGTGAGTACCAAGGAAATGCTTTTGGAAGTCTTCAGAGCGGCCTTCTGTCATCGCCTCTACAGAAATACCAGATGTATTTGAGCTTACAAAGCTGCCAGGCTTTCGATATTGATCAACCTTCTCGAAAATCTGCTGCTTAATGGCTAAGTTTTCTACAACTACTTCAATGATCCAGTCAACTTCGCTGAGTCTTGATAGATCATCTTCAAAATTTCCTGCTTCAATGAGTGCTAAATTACTTTTTGAGGTTAATGGTGCAGGTTTTTGCTTTAACAGCTTTTGTAGAGCTGTTTGGCTGATACGATTTCTTACCGCTTTATCTTCTAGTGATAACCCCTTTTTCTTCTCGTCGTCAGTTAGTTCGCGCGGAACAATATCTAATAGCAATGTTGGAATCCCGATATTAGCAAGGTGTGCGGCAATACCAGACCCCATTACCCCCGAGCCTAAAACAGCAGCTTTTTTAATTTGTTGGATCAACTTTTGTCTCCCCCTTTAGCTTTTTTGAGTGGATTCGGTAGTTTGAATGAACACTCATTCATTTTTGGTTACTTTTATCATAAGATATTTAAAAATTTTACGCAATCCTTTGTCGTTGAAATTTGAAAATTTTTTGAAATTTACATTATTTTATGCGACCAATAGAATCCTATGAATGTGGATATGTTATACACGAGGAAAAAAGTTTGGGGGTGTACCTATGGCAAAGATCAAGAAAAACCCATCAAAGGCTGGCGTAAGTGCCGCTAGTGTTAAGGGTGATGCAGGCCCAACTGTTGAAAATGATGGTGGTGGAAAAAGAAACAGCCAGAACAACCAGTATAAGAGATAATGATGAGTGTACCCGCACTGGATTTGGTGTCGGGTACGTTTTATTGTTGGGTCGCAGATGAATTAAAACTACCCACTCAAACGAATGGGCAGTTCCACACTTACTTTTTAAGCATTCCCTTCAGTACGAAGGCTACATTCGCTGGGCGTTCGGCTAGGCGGCGCATGAAGTAGCCGTACCAGTCGGTTCCATATGGGACGTATACTCTCATTTTATAACCTTCTTCAACTAACTCTATTTGCCTTTCCGGACGAATGCCATAGAGCATTTGGAACTCAAATTGGTCGTTGCTGATGCGATTGTTTTTGGCGAGCTGTTTGGTGTATTCAATGATCGCATCATCATGGGTGGCAACGGCCGTGTAATTTCCGTTTAGCATATGTCTATTTATGATTTTTTTAAAATTGGCATCTACATCCTTTTTATCAGGAAATGCTACTTCTGGAGATTCTTTGTATGCCCCCTTCACAAGCCGTAAATTCGGATGGTACTCATTCAGCTCCTTGATATCCTTTTCCGTTCGATATAAATATGCCTGAATAACCGTACCAACATTGTCATATTCACTTTTTAATTGCTTAAAAATATCGATCGTTTTCTGCGCACGAGAGTAGTCTTCCATATCTATCGTGACGAACACATCGTTCTTTTTCGCTGCTTCTAGTATTCTTCTCATATTGTGAAGAACAACGTCGTCTGAAATATCTAATCCCATCGACGTCATTTTTAATGATAATTGTGATTGAAGTTTTTCCCGTCCGATGGCTTCTATCGCAAGTATTGAGTTATCAGCCATTTCATTTGCTTCTATTTCATTGTCGACAAATTCGCCTAAATAATCGATTGTAACGAGTAGACCTTTTTGATTGAGGTCTTGAATGACACGTGTTGCAAGTTCAATCGTTTCACCAGCAACAAACCGTGATGCCCCGAATCGTAATCCATACCGCTTTGCTAATTTGGTTAATGCTTTATTTTTAGAAAGGAATAAAAAGAAATCTCTCATCAGTTGTTCCATTTTGATATCCCTCCTGCAAGCGTTTACTATAGCTATATGAAAAGGAAAAGCTAAGCGTTTCTTACTGTCATTTTACCATTTCCATTCGTCATTTCCTACGATGATGGGAAGGAATCGAACGAGATATAACCATGAAAAAACCGAGCCCATTTGGATAACGGGTTCGGATTCTTGTCACTTTTTATAAACATACGCTTTGTCCTCAAAATGCAGGGCTTTTTGTTGTGTAAGAATATTACAAAGTGCCAACTAATATATATTGCATTTTATGGCCAGGGTACTGTTATAAAACTGATGTTGATTTCACTGAGGATGAAAAATAACCGGAAAAATTCCGTTTAAATTGGAAAATACCCATATTTCCTTAAAAATAAGCGGAGTTTTTCCGCTTATGTGATCCAAATCTTTGAATTTTGGCTTATTTAGAGCAGTTAACCGGAATTCCTCCGCTTATCTCTGCTTCTTAAGCTTCCTCTGTATACATTAGCCGGAAATTCTCCGCCTATTATTTATCTTACCTACGAAATCATCAATGAATAATTACAGAGCCAAAGTCAAAAGAAAAACGTGTTTTTGTAAATAAAAAACACAGTATTTTGCAGTCCAATTTGCGAGGTAACATATCTCTGTAACCTTACATTTTGATATACAAATTGGACTACAGTCTCACGCCTATTTTTATAATTATTCGCGTTATATCAATAAAAAATGACCATCAAATTCACATACAAATTGATGGTCATTTTAATATAAATTTTGGATTTTTGTGACAGGTAACAGAACCCGTTACCATTTTGGACCCGGTTTTATTTCTTCGCTTGTCTGTGCGCTTCATTTAATTCTTTGATTTCATTAATCGTTTCCTTAATCTCATTCTTAGCATCAGGATACGTGTCGTTCCAATGCTTAACAAGAGCCGGCATTGATTTACTCATGTGAGAATACAGGATCCATGCCTTCACTTTTTCCACATGATCAACATCTGCCTCACCTAGTAGCAACTCGGTATATTTGGTTAGTAATCCATTGATCTTTTCATCTAGGTTATTGCTCACGAGTTCCCTCCGTTCTTATGTACCTTTTTTGGTCGATTACAAGTTTGCGGACAAATTTTACAACGATCCGCTGTTCCTGTTAAGGCATAAAAGAAGCAGCAAGTGGTTCGTACACGAACTTCTTCTCCGAGCTCAGGAATATAACGTTTTTCATGAAAATGCTTTTTTATTGGATTTTCGTGATAACTCCCAAACAATGATCCTGGTGCTTGTTGTGCAATGAAGTGTAAGTCTTCCACTGCACGCCCACAAACCTCTTCATCTTCATTTCCAGACAAAACGGATTCATATAGCCAAAAAATATAAATCGCAATATTTTCCCATAATACAAGTTTAGATTGTTTTGACTCCGTCTTCACACTTTCCACAATGGGAGTTACGATATTAGAGAAAAAGTCAGCTATAGCTTCATATCTCCATTGGTCTCTATCACCTGTAGGCTCACTAATACTCCACTCTGAGAAATAGAAAGAAGGAAGCCAGAGTGGATCTTGTTCGTCTGTTTGAAGATGCATATGCTCAAGCTGTATATGAAATCGTTTGTTAAAAGCGGTCATCGCATACAAATAAATGGCTGATAAAAAAGCGTATCTTTTAATAAACATGGATGCTGTCACTTTTACATTGGGCGACCCAATATGCTCCGAAGCACGACTGATAAAGGTTCGAAGCTGATCTTTTTGAAGAAGCTCACTTAACGTAATCGATAGATCAGATTCTTGATGAACTTTTTCCAATGTAAATCGATAATTCTTCAGTTGACTTAATTCTGTTTCTGAAAAAAAGTTATCCATTGACTGCTCCTGCCTGTCTAAATACCGTTCTTCCCTTTCCATATGGGATGCAAAGCGGGGTCCCGAATAAAGGGTCAATGGAAATTTCGCAATCCATTTCGAATACCTTCTTCACAAGACCTCTTGTCACTACATCCTCCGGCTTCCCCATTGCTGCTATTTTCTTGTCCTTTACTGCCACGATATTATGCGCATACCGACACGCTAAGTTTAAGTCATGAAGGACCATCACGATCGTGCGATTTTCCCTCTCATTCAGCTCAAATAATAAATCTAGTATTTCAATTTGATGTGTCATATCTAAATAGGTGGTTGGTTCATCAAGAAGAATAAAGTCCGTATCCTGTGCTAATGTCATCGCAATCCACGCTCTTTGACGTTGACCACCTGAAAGCGAATCCACTGACCGTTCCTTTAAATCGAGCAACCCGGTTGCTTCAAGCGCCTGATATACCTTCTCTTCATCCTCACTAGACCATTGCTTAAGCCATGTTTGGTATGGATAGCGGCCTTGCTTCACCAGTTGAAGAACCGTTAGACCTTCAGGTGCAACCGGTCCTTGCGGCAACACGGCCATTTGCTTTGCCACATCCTTTGAGGACATCTTTGCAATCTCTTTTCCATTTAATACGATTTCCCCGCTTTTTGGCTTTAATAACCGAGCAATTGAGCGTAAAAGAGTTGATTTCCCACAACCATTACCACCTATGAATACAGTAATTTCACCTTTCGGGATCGTCAAATCTAATTCATCTATAATGATGGAGTCACCATATGATAGCGTTAATTGTTTCGTTTCAATAGCTTTTTTCATCCTTATTCGCACTCCTTCCCTGACATTATGCATTTCTTGTTTTAAAAAGAAGATAAATAAAGTACGGTGCACCGATACCTGCTGTAAACACGCCTGCTGGAATCTCTAATGGAGAGAACATCGTTCGACCAATCAAATCGGCCACCATAACCAAAATGGCACCGATTAAAGCGGAGACCGGAAGTAATGCCCCATATACTGAGCCCACTAGACGGCGAGCCATATGTGGTGCCATTAAACCAACGAATCCAATTCCTCCAGCAAAGGCAACAGAACTTCCTATTAAAGCTGTACTTATAAGCAACAGCACAAATCTTAGTTTTTGTACATGAGTCCCTACACTTGTGGCTACATCATCACCTAATCCTAGTACATTCACTTTTCTAGCCATAAAAAAGGCAACCAACATGAGAGTGAATGCCCACGGTACAATCGTAAACACATTGGTCCAAGTTGAGCCATGGACCGTTCCAGTAATCCAGATATTTGCTTGGCTTGCCCGGTAGATCGGGCCAAGGAGCATCATCATCGTAGTTAGTGCTTGAAAAAGGGCTGATAACCCGATCCCTATTAGTACAAGTCGAACCGGGGACACTCCGTTTTTCCACGCAAAGATATAGACGAGTAAACCAGCAACAGCCGATCCAATAAAAGCTGCAAGCGGCATCCATTGAATGCTAACCGTTAACGCATTGCTTTCATTACTAAAGATGGCCAAAAATAACACAACGGCTGTTGATGCTCCGCCAGTAATTCCAAGAACATCTGGGGACGCTAGTGGATTTCTAATCATCCCTTGCAAAATGCCCCCAGCTACAGCCAGTGACATTCCCACGACTAAAGCGACAATGATCCTTGGCAGACGAAAGGATTGAATCACGAGCTTTTCCATTTCCGTTCCCCCGCCAAAGAAAACCGAGACAACCGTGACAGGGTTAATTTTCATATCACCTAAACCGGTGCTAATAATGAAAACAGCCATTGTTATTAGCAGCAAGCAAAGCATCACAAAGCTTGCTTTTCTATCTATTAATATAGACACTTTCCCTTGAAACCATCGAAGATTTTGATATTGCTTCACTTTGCGTTAAACCCCCTTCTAGCAATATAGATAAAGAAAGGAGTCCCTATGATCGCTGTCATCACGCCGACTGGTACTTCCTCAGGCATAATGACATACCTTGCAAGAATATCAGCCAAAAGCAAAAGAATGGCTCCTAAAAATGCGGAATAAGGAATGACCCATTTATGATCAATTCCTACAATACTTCTTGTAATATGCGGAATCACAATTCCAATAAAGCCGACAGGACCAGCTACTGCTACCGACCCACCTGCTAATAAAATGACAATTAGGCCAATTCCAATTTTTAATAACCCGGTACGAATACCGAGTGCTTTAGCCACATCTTCTCCCATTGATAGAACGTTAAGCTTGGAGGCGAGAAGTAACGCACCAATCCAACCAACGACGAAGTAAGGGATAACAGAAACAAGAATTTCGAGTTTTCTTCCTTGAATAGAACCAGCTAACCAAAACAATACTTGATCGAGTGCGACTTCACTTAATACAAGAAAACCTTGTGTAAAGGAGGAAAACATCGCAGCAATGGCAGCACCAGCCAATGTTAGCTTCATCGGAGTTAGTCCTTCTCGTCCGAGCGACCCGATGAAATAGACGCTGATAGCAGCAACAGCTGCACCAAGAAAAGCAATCCACGCAAAGGCTTGTAAATGACTGATTTGAAAAAGTGATACGGCTATAACCACAGCAAAACCTGCTCCAGCATTGATACCAAAAATGCTAGGTGAAGCCAATGGATTCTTTGTTAATGTTTGCATCAAAGCACCTGCGATGGCGAGACTACTACCTACTGCCGCAGCAATTAATGCTCTTGGCAATCGAACCGTTTCAATCACTAAATGCTCGTTTGATCCATTATTATTTTGAAACGCTTCCCATGCCATTTTCCACGACGTATCAGTATATCCATATACAATGCTTGCACCTATTAAATAGAGAAATAATAAAACGACAAAAATAAGTCCGGCAATTCTTTGAGAATTATTTTTTAACAGCATCCTTCTTATCCTTTTCTATATACTACTTACAAAATTCAGTCTATTGGATGCCATACACACTGTCAATGATTTTGAGAATCATTTTCAGTAAGTAGTACCATGAATTTTATTATCTAAATGAAAATAAATCTCAATTATCTATTGACACCCTTTTCAATTCATTTTATGATAATACCCGTAAGTGAAAATGATTATCATTAACAATTACATACATTCATTGTAGGAGGAACTTATGAAACTTATTAAATTTTCTTTCACTATGTTAACCATTTTAATTCTTAGTCTTCTAGCAGCATGCGGAAGCAACGAAGAATCGTCCACAGGTAGCGATAATGAGGATGCAAAGACGGAAAATACAAGCTATACCGTTGAGCACGCAATGGGGACAACCACTATTCCTGATACACCTAAAAAGGTCGTTATTTTAACAAATGAAGGAACAGAAGCATTATTAGCATTAGGAGTCACACCTGCTGGAGCGGTTCAATCTTGGACAGCAAATGGAGACCCTTGGTATGCGCATATTGCTGATGACATGAAGGATGTTCAAGTAGTTGGATTTGAAACAGATACACAAGTAAATCTTGAAGCGATTGCTGCTTTACAACCGGATTTAATTATTGGAAACAAAATGCGTCAAGAATCGATTTACGATCAATTAAGTGCCATTGCTCCAACTGTATTCTCTGAAACATTACGCGGAGACTGGAAGGAAAACTTTGAGCTTTATGCAAAGGCGTTAAATAAAGTTGAAGAAGGAAACAAAGTGATTTCTGATTACGATACTCGTGTTGCTGATTTGAAAACAGAGCTCGGTGACCAACTTCAGAAAAAAGTATCCATCGTCCGTTTCCTAGCAGCTGATGTGCGTATTTATCAAAAGGACTCTTTCTCTGGTGTGGTACTAGATCAATTAGGTTTTGCTCGTCCTGAAAGTCAAGATGTGAATGAATTCGCGATCAAAGGTGCAACAAAAGAACAGATTCCATTGATGGATGGAGACACTCTATTCTATTTCACTTATGAAACAGGTGACGGAGCAGCAACTCAAGTAGAGAAGGAATGGATTGAAGATCCACTATTTAAAAACCTTGAGGTTGCCAAGCAAGGAAATGTTTATAAAATCGATGATGCCATCTGGAATACAGCTGGCGGAGTTATCGCAGCAAACCTGATGCTTGATGACATCGAAAAGTATTTCTTAAAATAAGTTAACTTCTTAAATTTGATATATATGACTAACTCCTGTTATTACCCCCCTCAATATAACAAGGAGTACTCCCCTAAAAAACCCTCGCCATTCGGCGAGGGTTTTTAATCGTCACTTGAAAACATATACTTTTTATGGTGATAACGAATCGAAAAGATTAAGCTGATTGCTAGGAAATTCCCCATTATTGAGCTTCCCCCATAACTAATGAATGGAAGCGGAATTCCCGTGATTGGTAAAAGACCAATCGTCATTCCGATGTTTTGAAACACGTGGAAGGTAATCATACTAATAATTCCGACACAAATATACGTATAAAACTCATTTTTCGTTTCCATACCAACCTTTGTAATATGGTAGATCAGTAAGAAAAACAAACTAATAATGACGCTAGCACCGACAAAACCAAATTCTTCTCCCACAATACTAAAGATAAAATCGGTATGACTTTCTGGCAAGTATACTTCTCTTGTACCGTAGCCCTTCCCTGTCGTTTCTCCTGAACCAATGGCTAGCAAGGAACGGGTCAGCTGGAAGCCGGTAGAACTTTGATAATTGTAAGGGTCGATCCAGGAATAAATTCTCCCAAATTGATACTCCTTAACTCCGAGATACTTTTCTAGTATTTCAGGTTTCCATAGTACTAAGTAGAAAATGACTCCGATCAAAGAGATTCCTGACGAAAAGATCGGCAGAAGAATCTTCCATGATACCCCAGAAATAAAGATCATCCCTATCATAATCGCTATCATTACAAGAGATGTTCCTAAATCCGGTTGTTGCATGACGAGCAGTAACGGTACCATCGTAATAAGAACAATTTTTCCTAATAAAATAAAATCCGTTTGAATGGTTTTGATTCGGTATTTCTCATGATGATCTCCTATTGCTCTTGCAAGTGCGAGGATGATAAATACCTTCATAAGCTCAGCTGGCTGAAGCGATCCGATAAACGGCGCCTTATACCAACTCTTCGCCCCATTAATCACAGGTGCAATACTAGATGGAGCAATGATGAGGAAGGCCAATAGAAATACTCCAAATCCATAGGCATACCATGAGAGCTTTTTAAGCTGGTCCGAATCAAGTGTGATGACTGCAACAATAATCCCGATTCCAATTCCATACCAAATGATCTGTTTTAATAAAAAGTTTGAATCATACTGTCCTGTCGATTGCGCGCTATAAATAGCAATACAGCTCGATAGAAACAGAAGCATTAAGATAAATATTAAATGAAAGTCTATTTTAGACGAAGGCTGTTGATTTGAAGACATAAAAATACTCCCATCTGAAAACATGGTATTCAATTCTCCATTATATTTTTAATTCTTATAAAGCACAACTCTTCTTTCTTTTTTGGGAATGATTACATATCAGTCCTATAACTAATGTACCGTACAAATGTGAAAAAAGTGAGAAATTGATATTTCCAATAGCGAAAATCATGGTTTTCCTCCTTTTCGAACGATTCTTGTTTCCTTTTTCTCTTCTGAAAAAGTGGATAGGCTCATATAGTAGCTAAGGAGGTGTTGACATGAAGTCTTCAAAGCTATCATTATGGACCTTTTTACAAGGTTGGTTGGCTATCATGCTAGCTACGTTCTTACTTGCAGGAATTGCAACAACCTACACAAATGCCTTTACTTCTGAAACCGTCAAAAAATGGATTTCGAATATTGACACACATGAATGGCTTGTTTATTTTGTAAAATCGGAGAACCACCATATATATAACGAAAAAGCGAGCTTAACGGTTTCTTCCTTATCAAAGCTCGCTCTAAAACTGGCAACAAATATTCAACCAGAGGATACAAGAACGTTTTTGGGAAGAGAACTACCTGGATTTTCCGTATTTGATACAAATATCGTAGTTGCCGGTACTGGTACGAATTTCACTAACCTTCCGATCGAATCCGCTCCACCGGTAGAAATTTTATTACAAGAAAGAGAAATTGCAAAGGAAATGCTTAAAGAGTCTGAAGGTGACAACACCCCAGTCGTGGCAGGGAAAAAAAGTGTATTTATCTACCATACACATAGCTGGGAATCATTTCTACCATTATTAAAAAACGCTAAGGAACCTGAAGAGGCGACTAGTAACAATGAATCAGCAAACATAATTGCTGTTGGGAAAAAGCTTACTGAGGAACTAAATACGAATGGTATTAGTGTTCTTCACGATACAACAAGCATGCCTAACCTATTAAAGGAGAATAATCTTACAACCGATCATTCCTACGATCTTTCCCGTAAACTTGTCCAAGAGGCACTTGGAGGAAATGATGCTATTGATTACGTCATCGATATTCACCGTGACTCGCTTCGAAAAGAAAAAACAACACAGGTGATTGATGGAAAATCTTACGCCAGACTATTCTTTGTTGTCGGAAAAGCAAATAAAAATTACGAACAGAATCTAAAAGTGGCAACTGAACTAAATGAAATGATTGATGAAAAATATCCGAACCTGAGCCGCGGTGTTCTAGCAAAAGGACTAACGGAAGGAAACGGAGTCTACAATCAAGATTTATCGACAGGGTCGATTCTCGTAGAGTTTGGCGGAGTGGATAATGACTTAACCGAGCTGTATAACACGATTGAGGCCTTTGCGGAGATCTTTAGTGAATATTATTGGAAGGCAGAGAAGGTAAATGGATAAATTACATGTTCTCCCTCACCACTATTTATTTTTCACTTTTATTTCTTCCTTTTTATTGTATCTCATTTTAGGCTACCACCTAATCACGATCGCTTGGCTTGTAGCAGGCATTATTACCTCGATTTACATTCTGATTGAGGATCAGCTTCTCAAATTACAGCAATCAGGAAAAGACTTATGATTCGTTGATATTTTATCTCGTATGGTAAGATATTTCATATAATGAGAGGACGTGTTGTGATGAAATATGCAGTTGTAACTGGGGCTTCCAAAGGACTTGGTGCCTCGATTGCCGAAAGAGTTCTACAGGAACAGTTCGGGCTCATTTCTATCTCCAGAAATGAAAATCCTGCACTAAAACAGCTTGCTGGGGAAAATGGATTATTTTATAAGCATGTACCTTGTGATTTGACGAATAGAATTGAGATCGAGCAAGCTTTTTCTGCAGTTGCCGAGATTATTTTTTCCAGCACAGAAAATGAAGTTTTACTCGTTAATAACGCAGGTGTGGTTGAACCGATTGACCGAGTTGGAAGTTTAGATCATGAGGCAATTGAAATATCCCTTCGCCTCAATGTTGCTGCTCCGATGTTCGCGACGAACCTTTTCTTACAAAAGGCAAACGGAACAAAGCTAACCGTTGTCAATGTTACATCTGGTGCTGCCGAAAGACCGGTTCAAGGATGGAGTGTGTATTGTAGCACAAAGGCAGCCTTAAATATGTTTACTAAAACCGTGGCAGTAGAACAAGAACATTCCGGCAATGCGACGATTATTGGTTATAGTCCAGGAATTATGGATACTGATATGCAAGGTGTCATACGCTCTTCAACGGAGCATGCCTTCCAAGAGGTGAATAAATTTATTGCTTATAAAGAAAATGGGATGCTAAGAAGCACAAAAATTGTTGCCGATGCACTCATTGACTTGCTTCTTACTGAAGAGGTTGAAAACGGAAAAATTTATAGCGTAAATAATCTACTAAAGTAGCTTCCATTTCCTGAAGCTACTTTTTTTTATGCTTGACTTGTAACTGGGTGCTTAAAATAATGGGGAAACTCACAAGGCGAAGTGGTTTTTACAAACAGTACATCATCAGTCGAATCAATTGGATGAACTCTGTAATTCTCAGGTTGATCAGGTGTAAAATGAATATACACGTTTTCCCCTAATGCTGATAATGCTTGAATTTGCTCGTCCAAGGTTACTTCCCTTTTACTAATACAATCAAATAAATGAATATCGCTGTCGATCACTTTATAGATAAGAATCGATGCACATGATTCATCATAATAAAGATCGTTTGAAAACACATGAAGAAAATGGAAAAAGTTAATCCCTTCTGTATGCAAACTGGAAAATGTTTGTGATAGTGGCTTTCTATTGGTACTGTAGTCTTCGAGTAAATAGATGTCTTTTTCTAGGTCTATCTTTCTGAGCGTTTTGTCATGTTGTTTTATTGGGAGTTTTTTGCTGAAAAGATGTTCTTTTCTTCGACTAAATCCGAATTTCGGATAAAAATCCAGAACAGTATGGTTCGCAAATAAATAATAGAGGTCTACCTGTTTGTCATAATCCTCAAACACTTTTTGTAAAAGCGTCTTTGATAACCCTTTGTTTCGAAATTGGTCATCAGTCATAACCGTTCCAATCTGTACGGCTTTTTTCAATTCCCCATTCAGAAGTAGAGTTAGTACATTTACGGATACATTGGCAATTACCTTGTTATTCACGACAAACGAATACGGAATATATCGTTCATTCCAGTAGCCTCTTTTATACCATTTTTCAAATTGAATACCAAAGGTCGATGATGCAAGGTCATTAAAACTTTGCCGAAGCGTCAATTGGTCTTTGTAATTCTTTACGAACTCCATATACTATCTCCATTATCAAATTTTTATATAAATTTTTTCCTGTACATGTATAAAATGGTAACACATTGGCGAGTATATTAGTACAAGTGTAATTCCCCCTTTTTCTTTGACCTCCCAATAGTGGAGGTCTTTTTCTTTTTTCATGGTTGAAGGAACCCGTTGTGAGCCAAACTATCATCGAAGGTATTTTGAAAGGAGCTCATAACATGACTAAAAAGTATAATAAAGGCAGTAAAAACCAAAATTCTGCTAAAAACCATGGCGTCTTACACGGAAGTGGCGACAATAGCAAAGGAAACAAACGTAATAAGGATCAGAACGATAAGACCGATCTAGATTAATGAATTGAAAAAAGGTGCTGAATATTGCTTCAGCACCTATCTTTTTGGATTGATTTTTATTGCTGGTGTTTCATACATAACATAAGTGGGAAGAGGATCGGCCGTTTGATCATGGGAGAAGGCCTTCTCAATTTCTAAATTTGCTCTCGTCGCTTCCGTATCACCAGGACTTGAAGAGTGAACATCACTATCCTCAAGTCTTTCTGTTAGCTCAATATTTGCATCATTAATGGCTGCAACTTCGTTTTCTTTATTTTGCAATTCACTCACCTCATGTATAGTATCTTTCCACTCTTCTTTCTTATCCGTCGATTATTTGGCTGTTAATTTTTCAATGGATATGTCAGCTTGTAGGTACGATGCTTTTTATCATAAGGCAGGTTTAGGTTTTGGAGTATCCGAGTTACTGTGGAGGCTTTTTCTATACGAAAAAATGCTTTTGCCTCTGCATTTGTCAAGCTTTGTCCAAAAAGGAAAAAATAATCTTCCAATGATTGGAGATGAGCGGTTTTGGAATAAGTTTGACATGATGGGCAAAACCAAGAACCATATGTTTTTTGCATGGGGAGATAATTGCAATTTGAACAGTGTACTCCTTTATACAGTTCAGTTGGTTGCAAATCAAATCTTTTAAGGATAGGGTCCAAGTTTGGAGTGTGTTGTTTGATGAAATGCCGAGATATTTTCCTAAGTTCCTTTTCTGAGAGAATTTCCTTTTGGTGTGAGTACTCAATTTGGGAAATTTTCTGGAGAAGATATTCTTTTGGGATGATTGACTTGGTTGAGCCTGTGGATTTTATGATGGAATAAGGACTACTGATTACAACTAGAGAAGTAATTGGAAGCGATGGAAGGCGGTTTTTTCCTAACCAATACTCTAATTCCTTTTTGTGACGGTAAATTTGTGACAGAGGGTCTGCGAACGCCTCCTCTCCCCCATCTTTTACTCGAATGAGTTGATGAAAATTCTGATCAAACAGTAATGTTCCACTCATGTTTTTAATTTCTAATAATATGATTAGCTTTTTTGATAAGAGCAGAGAATCAATTTAGAAAAAGGATTGGCGTCCTAGTAGCCTTAGATCAAGAAAAATATGGTAATCTTCATCAGGAATATGACTCAGTTGGTAATCGACTTGCAATTCTCCTTTATAACCAGCTAGGGACCTACCCGATGCGTCTTTAATGAAAGTGTATTGGGGGTGATCTTGGGAAGTTCTGCGTAAAAGTGCCTGTAATTTACGTGCATGGACGGGAAATTCACGGGGTTTCACAATCAAAAGGGCTCACTCCTCATATTTTTTATTGATTTATTCGTGGAATGGATTTAGTTATCCTTCTGTAGTCACAAAGTGTTCATGAACTTTTAGTAGTTGTTGTAAGTTAGTGGTGTTTTGTTGCAACTATAGATAGGTTTCTTGCAACTTTACCCTGGTTTGTTGCAACTTTTGAGATTCGACATACATTTAGACAAATTTCGACGTCGACCACCATTAAAAACCCCGCCAACCATGGCGGGGTTCCCACAATCTAATTTATTTTTCCCGTAAGAACGGCCACCAATTGGCTTTTCCGAATGTTCTTACCATGACCGGGATAAATAATGGAAGAATCACAAGGGCATATAGGAATAATCCTACTAATACGATTGATGCAATTTGTAGTAAGGATAGCATTCCTGAAGGCATCATCGCAGCAAAGGTTCCACCTAGGATGACAGCTGCTGAAATGATAACCGTCCCCATTTTTTTCATTGATTCAAGCATGGCTTCACGAATGGTTAGATCCTTATATTCATTAAAACGGTCCATTAAGAAGATACTATAATCTACTCCGAGTGCGATTAAGATAACAAAGCCGAAGAATGGTACGGCCCAGCTAATTCCTGTATAACCTAGGAGGTTAACAAATATCGCTTCATTAATTCCCATAGATGTGTAGAACGTTAAAATCAACGATGCAATGATATACGCTGGCATGATCATTGAACGGAACAGAATGACTAAGATGATGGTTATCCCTACTAACATCAGTACAACAGTACGAGAATAATCTTCTCCTGAAATTGCATCAAGGTCAGCATTTGTTCTTGTCACTCCACCAACGGCAACCACGGCATTTTCAAGCTTCGTATTCGCTGTTGCACTCTTTACTGCTTCATTTAGTTTATCCACTTGATTGATGGCCTCATTGGAGTAAGGGTTAGCTTCAAGAATAACATCAATCGTCATTACTTTACGATCATTAGACATATATGTGTCTAACACCTGAACAAAATCTTCACTTTTAAGGACCTCAGGTGGTAGATAGAACGCACCATTCTCGTTTTCAGAAAGACCTTTAATATAGTCTTGAGCCGAGCCTAATCCATCTGAAATTTGATTTAAGCCATCTACACTTTGGTTCAAGCCATCTGTTAGTTGACCTAATTGACCACCTAATTCACCAAAGCCATCTGCAAGCTGCTGTTGACCGTCACGAATTCCGGCTAAGCCAGAAGTTAGCTTTGGCATATTATCAACAATTTGCCCTTGACCGTTTGCAAGCTGATTGAGGCCAGCAAGCTGTTTGTCAATTCCAACGATAAACTGCTCTAAACCAGAAACGATTCTTTGTTGGTTCTCATTTATTACTGCAAATCCAGCATTAGCCTCAGCCATGCCACTAGCTACTCCAGCTAATTGTGGCTGAACCGTTTGAACCGTTCCCTTTAATCTTTGATAAGATTCATCCATTTGTAACGCAGGATAACTCGTTTCTAAAGCGGCAAAATACTGTTCAGTAGAAGCAAGAGCGGCAGAAAGCTCGTTTAAGCCAGCTCCCATTTGTCCATACGCACCAGCAAGCTTTTTGTACTCCGCTAACAGCTGCTCAGCACCAGACTTCATGTTTACGAGCTCTGTTTTGATTTGTGCAGAACCTGCTGCTCCTTGACGAATACCATCTTCAATTTTTGCTAAGTTTGTTTGAATTTCAGTTAATCCTGACTGAACCTGCGATGTTCCCGTTACGAGCTCCCCGATCCCAGCAGTTGCCTGTTCAAGTTGTGGAGCCGAACTCTCAAGACCAACACTTGCTTCCGTTAGACCTGAACTAATTTGATCGAGACCTTCTTTTCCTGCTCCAAGTCCTTCTTGTAACGTGTCAGCTTGCTTCGCGATTAAAAAGTCTTCGATCGGTTCACCCGTTGGTCGTGTAACCGATCGAACGGTGTCTACTAGTGGAACGCGCGCTAACTGCTTACTAATTTCTTCCACTAGATTAATATATTCCATTGAGTCCATTGCCTCGTCATTTTTTAAAACGATTTGAGTTGGCATCGATTCACCTGGCCCAAAGCTATCAGCAATCGCATTAAAGGCACGAATAGAATTGACGTCTCCACTTATTTCTTCAAGAGAATTATAAGAAAGCTTACTATCGTATGTGACCAAAAACGGTACACAAACGGCCGCTACAATAAGAAGGGCCATCACTGGGCGCTTGAGAGAAAATTGACCAACTACACCCCAGAATTTGCTTTCTCCGTGCTCAGCCGTACTTTTTGAAGGCCAAAAGATTTTTCCGCCAAGTACAGCCATAAAAAACGGAACAATCGTAAATAAGGCAATCAATAGAAGTCCTACTCCAACCGCAACAGCTGCAGCTGATTGATAAAGCACAAATTTTGAGAATCCAATTGCGGCAAAACCGATCATTACGGCTAATCCACTAAAAAATACCGTCCGTCCGGCATTACGATACGTCGCTACGATCGCATCTGCACGATTTTCGTATTGAGTAAGTTCTTCTTTATAACGGCTTAGTAAAAGGATACAATAGTCCGTTCCTATTCCAAATAATATCGCCACAAGGAAAATTTGTGTATAACTCGAAACCGGAAAATCCAATTTATCTACTAAAATCGAGACAATCGATTGTGCTGCTAAATAGGAGAACCCAACCGTCAACAACGGGATGATCGGTGCTACCACCGAACGGAATACGAGTAACAATACCACTAAGATGAAAACAACGGTTATTCCTTCTGTCTTTTTCAGTCCTTCTTGAGAGCTTGTCATCAAGTCTTCATTAATTAACCAGTTACTCGTGTAATCGTGGTCGACCTTCACGTCCTCGATCGTTTCATAAAGGGCTTCACTTAGTTCTTTCGGTTCACGACCCTTCCACTCAATGGTTAGCGATGTAAGGATCGCTTTTCCATCCTTTGAGACAAGCTGTTCTTCTAGAACCTCCTCATTAAAATGAGTAAGAATTTCTGTAATCCCAAGCTCTTCTTTTTTGTTTTCAAGTGCCCGAATCGCTTTTTCAGCCTCTTGTATTTCTTTATCCGTTAATTTTTCCTCACTATGAAAAACGAGGGCGACCTGCGTATCATCTCCTCCGCCTTCCTGTTCTTGGACGTTTTCCATAATGTCAGAGGCTAATGAAGAGGAATATCCTTCCGGAACATCAATTTGTCCCTTCTCACGAACAAGATCGGCCATGTTGGGAGCAAGCATGAACAGTCCAACAATTAGAGCAATCCATGCCACTAACACTAACCACTTATTTTTAATAATCGCATACATGGGCTAATCCTCCAGTTGATTCTTCTTTGTTTCTATAAGTACGTCATGCAATTTTTCGTATGACTTGATAAACATTTCTATTTCGTGTTGGTCGAATTTCGTGATAATCGACTCCACCAGTTTATGGATTCTAGCTTCCGTTTCTAAATAAAGCTCATTGCCTTTATCCGTTAACGTTAAGTACACCACTCTACGATCATTTTCATCTCTCGTTCTCTTTATAAAGCCCTTCGTCCATAATCGAGTAATAATGGCAGTGATCGCACTCTTTTTTACAGAGAAAACGTCGGCAAGCTCTGACGATGTACAAGAATGATTTTGATAGATGTAGCGCAACATATAATGCTGTTCACTTGTTAGATCACAATCAAGCTGCTCCTTTACAAGTGCTTCCCCTATCTTGTTAACAGAAAAAGATAGAGAAATATATTTATTCACCACTTCTTTAATACGCTGGTCTGGCAATGTAGTATGTCACCTCCAAAAAATAGTTTCATTATTTAATTGTTCAACTGTTTAACTATCTACTCGATTATCATAATGGAGACCTATAATGGTGTCAATCAAAAAAAACGAACCAATAAAATTGGCTCGCTACTTTTGTAAGCTATGATGAATGACTTCTAGTGTTCGTTTAAGATCGGTTACTTCTACTTGTCCTGGTGCTGATGCTTTTTTTAACGCTCCGAATGTAACGCTTGATCCAAACACTTCACCGGATAGGCGACTAATGGCGCCTTGCCCTGCCATAGACATGGTGATAATCGGAGTATCTGGATGCTTTTCTTGCATCTCAACTGTAGCTTCCAACAGTGCTAGCACATCTCTAGCAGAGGTCGGCATCACTGCTATTTTTGGAATATCTCCTCCTAGCTTCTTACCACGGTTAAGAATTTCCACCATTTTATCCTTAGAAGGTGTAGAGGCAAAATTATGGCTAGAAAGGATCCCTAATCGACCATTCTCATGAATGATGGAGAGAATCCGATAAATATCCTCATCCCGATGTCGCAGCTCAATGTCTACTAAATCTACCATACCTGACTTCGATGCTGCTTCATTCAAGTCGAAATAATAAGAAGTATGAATTTCCTTCTCTCCACCCTCTTCTAGGCTTCGAAATGTAAAAACAAGAGGAAGCTCTTTCAAACGCTGATGGATAGATGAAAGGGCAGTCATCACCTTACTGAGGTCTTCACTATCATTGAAAAAGTCTACCCGCCATTCAACCATATCGACAAAATTCTTATTTAATTGAATAAGATCTGCCTCTGCTAAAAGATCTGCCTCTGTTCTCCCTGTCATAGGTACACAAATCTTCGGTGTTCCTACACCAATACGAATATTTTTTACCGTAATGAAATTCGCCAAGATACGATCCCTCCATTCTTACCCTCTACTTTATCCTACAACGGCTCTTCATGACCACAAAAAAATAGGATACTCTACAAAAAAGAGTACCCTTTTTCCATCATGCAGTTCCCTTATCATACATTCCTTACCCCATTGCCATAGCTCGCGCTTCAGCGTGATTTTCTTCAAACCAATGAATCTTCTCTCTCATTTGAACTACCTCTCCCACTAGAATGATAGAAGGGTGAGATATTTGGTACTTACTCACAATCTCTTCAATTGTTTCCAACGTTCCTGTCACGGTTCTTTGAACAGAGGTCGTCCCCCAATGAATGACTGCAACCGGTGTTGTTGCCTTTTTCCCATGAGTCATTAGGTTCTTACAAATATTTGAAAGATTGTTTACACCCATATAAAAAGCAATCGTATCAATCCCTTTAGCAAGAGCCTCCCAATTCAAAAATTCACTTCCCTTTTCCACACGTCCATGTGCCGTTACCATCGCAAAAGAGGTGGCATAATCTCGGTGTGTGACAGGAATACCTGCATAAGCTGAAGCTGCAATCCCCGCTGTAACTCCAGGAACCACTTCAAAAGGGATCCCATGTCTTGCTAAAAACTCTGCTTCCTCCCCACCTCGACCAAATACAAACGGATCGCCCCCCTTCAATCTTGTTACAATTTTTCCTTTCATCGCCTGATCCACAAGAAGTTGATTGATTTCATCTTGAATCAAATGGTGCTTGCCCGGTCTTTTCCCACTATAAATCAGTTCACAGTCTTCCTTCGCATGCTTCAGTAATTCCTTATTCACTAACCGATCATAGGAAATAACATCGGCATTTTGAATGCATTCTAGCCCGTACAAAGTTAGCAATTTCGGGTCACCAGGACCTGCTCCAACAAGATATACCTTTCCTTTTTTCATCGAGTTCCCTCCAATGCTGTTTTAATTTCTACATGTATCTTCTTTTCGTAATACTCACGCATCTTCTCTTCTATATATGGAAGATTGATATGTTCTTTTACATGATCAGCTAGCTGATCATACGCTTTCTCACGTTGGGAGCGAAACGAAACTCGGCCATGTTTTTCTTCTAGCCCCTTAACTTTCCGAATTTGATTAATAATCGCTGCACGATACGAGTCATTATCAAAAATTCCATGAAAGTACGTTCCTATAATTTTTTGATTTTCACTTATGACTCCATCCGTGGTCGTACCATGAGTAATTAATGATGTACACGGCTTTAAAAACGTCGTAACTCCCATATGAATTTCGTATCCTTCCACATCATGAGTTTGCTCATTTATTTGAATGGTCCCTTTTGATAGGGTGGTCGTTTTCTCAGATGTGATGGTTGTATAGATTGGCAATAGTTTTAAGCCGTCTTCAATCGTTACCTGGGATTCAATACCTTCTGGATCCTCGACAGTTACTCCTAGCATTTGATAGCCTCCACAAACTCCAAACACCATCGTTTTCCCATTTTTCGTGAGCTTTAGAATTTCTTCATACAATCCGGATTGCTTAAGAAACATCAAATCCTCAATGGTATTTTTACTGCCAGGCAAAATAAGCAGGTCAGGAT